>NZ_CACVAO010000004.1 GCF_902726645.1 Halobacillus ihumii | reverse complement strand
TTTTAGCGGAAGCCAATGTCATCGAATCTGGTTCTTTTCTTGTATTGTTGGAATGCTATTAGCTCTAATGTCCAAAACCTTTCAGAGTCTGTAAGCTCATTCCATTCTTTTACTTTTATATTCAATTGTGTACCCTCCTTACTGGATTAAAGTTGTATCCGGTGTATTATTTCCCCCATCAATCCTCATTTGTTCTAAATCCTTTTTTAAAGAATATGATTGACTTTGTGCTGTTTCAAGCTCACCTTTAAGCCTAGTAATTTGATCTTGTAATGCCTGGTAATCTTCTTGTGATACCTGACCTGCTTTTGCTTGGTCAAGTTGATCTTGTAATGATGTTATTTGAGTATTAAGATCAACAACCTCAGCATCTAAACTTTCAATAGCTCTATTCTTACCTGCAATAATACCATTTGCTTTACTTACAACATCTTCAATAGTGGCATTCTTATCTTCTAAAATAGCTTTTAAATTAACCTTCTCTTGAGTTGCTCCAGTTAAATTACTATTTACTGTACTTGCAGTATCAGCAGCATTATATACTTGGTCAGTCATATTACTAATTGTATAAATTGTAGTTGCCCCAGCTGCTCCACCAGTTGCAAATATTCCAATTGCTAAAGTACCTGCCATTATTTTCTTTTTAGTAAACTTAATCATTCGTAAATCCTCTCCTCTGAGTAATATTTTTCTTTACTTGCTTCTTACTACTGTTAATTGAAATTCACTTCCATCTTCCAAAGAAACTACTAAACCATTATTGTAGGTACAGACTTGAGCTTCCTCAAAACTAAGAGATACCATTCCTTCTTCTTCTAAAATGTCCCATAGTTTAGTTTCCATTTGTTTTTCATCAGTCATTATGTATTCACCTCCTCTGAGTCGCTAATATGCTGTTGTGTTACTAACAGCTTAAATTTATACTACAATAAGTTACATACGAAGTACATAAAAAATGCTAAAAAATAGCTTAAACATTGGTATTCTTGCATTCTAGCTACTTTTAGCATTGGTAACACTATATTTAGTTTGTTACATCTATTTATTAAATAACCGGCTGAAGAAACCTTTCTTCTTATTTTCCTGCTCTTGTTCTTCTACCTCTTTATTATCCTGCTTTTGAGGGGGTTCTTCTAATTGCTTTTTATTTGCCATGGTTTTATTCATTAATTGTGTAATCTGCTGATCTCTTTGCTCTATTTTATCCTCAATATAATGCTGCTGTTTATCCAACTGATCACTTAAACCTTTTATAAGTTGATTCTGTTGGCTGATCATTTCTTTTAACTCGTTATATTGGTTGCTGTATCGCTCTTGTTCCTCTGTATTGACAGGCATTACATCTTGTATAGCCCCTTTTCCAAACTTCTCCACTACTATATTTGCAACCTGTTCAACCTTTACATTAGTTTTCTCTCTTAAATCTTTAAAATATCTTATTGCCATAATGTCTTTTTCAACAAATACCCTTGCATTGCTTTCTGACCGGATAAACTTATATTCTAAGCTTTCTAAACTCTGTGCATATTTACGTACTGTCGGTATGGGCATATCTAGCATTACAGATACTTCTTTTGTTGTATAGGCTTTTTCTGTTGTTTGTGTTGTTTCCATATTATCACCTCACACAATATAATACGCTATATATGAGATGATTTCCTGCCATTATATTCTTTATGTGCTTTCTTTAATGCTTTGTGCGGGTCTTGTTTTATATCTGACTCCCAGCACCAGAATAATTTAACCCCTTGTTGATCACAGTAATCTTGTAATTTTTTATCACGCTCAATTCTATCTGGTAGGCTGTGCCAGTAATCTCCATTGCATTCAATAATAGTGTTTTTAGATGGTACCCATATATCAGCAAAGAAGTTGTTTTTACCATCTGTGAAATAAACTTGTGTATCATACTCAATATTTAATTGATCAAGTAGCTCTTGCATTGCTATTTCTATTGTTGTGCTTGTAGTGTTTTTGTTCCAGTACTCAATGCGTTTCTTTAGTGCATTTTCTTTTTCTTCTTTTGATAAGTTTGCCCACCATTCTTTCCTCTTTTTGCTTAATTTTCTCTTGTAGTTTGGATCTTTTTTATATTTTCTTCTTAAGCCGTCACTCACTTTTTCACTTAAATTTTTTCTTTTCTCATTTGTTTTAAATCTTTCCTTACTCGCCTTACCAATTTTCTTTTTCACTTCTTCTGTGTGCTGTTTACCTTTATTTGCTTCTGACATTTTCCTTCTATGTTCTTCAGTATGCTTTTTGCCTTTGTGCGCTTTAGACATCTTCTTTCTAGCTTCTTCTGAATGTTTTCTACCCTTATTTTTACCTTTCATTATTTCACTTGATTTCTTTCTTTCTTCAGGATCCTTATACCTTTTCTTTGTTGCTTCACTAATTTTACGTTTAGTCTCTTCACTCATTGGCTTTCTCTTATATACACCTGTTGGCATACTATCCTCTCCTAATAAGCTATTTTATTTTATAATATCCAATTATTAGGAGATTGTACACAAACATTTGTTCGATTATGTAACTCTATTCCCATTGTGTTACTAATAAAAAGCATCCAGCCCATGGCTATTAATGGTGGCCACAGACTAGACAAATGATTTGAGGTTACCAATCTCAAATACTCAAAAAGCAAACCTTTAAGCACAAAGGTTAGGTATCTTCCAATACCTTGAATTATTGAATTGAAACTATAACCATTTTATGACACTTATAAATCTAACCATTCACTACGTGAAGGAGCTAGTTTGGCATCTTCCAATGCCTTTTTAAAAATAATTGTTCTACTTTGAGTTTGGCCTGAATAGATTAAAATATATTTTATTTTAATTGAGTCCAGGGACTGTTGGTTTTACAATAACCCTCGTCAATTGGTTATCAACCAATGGATCAAATTAGAAGATGGTTGTTAACCATATGCACAAAGTTTAGCTATACTACAATCCTGTTATTACTTAGTTATTAACCAGTTAAACAATCATTGTAACCACCCCCTTTATAAGATACTCTAGCAACCCTCTACAACGTTATTATCTTTATAACTATAGGTTTTACCCTTTGAGCAGGAGGAAGTTATCAGAGGGCCACTAGAGTATCTTATAATGTGGTTAATTATTTAGTTGTTCTTTCAGCTTTCCATTCTGCTTTTAATCCAAAGTAAGTCCGATTCTTGTATTCCTTTAACGTTTCCTTAGAATCAGCTTTGAATTTGTCTATAAATTCGTTTACTAATACTGTCTGTTCTTCGTTGGATAGCTCTTTATAAGATCTTGTACCAAAGAGTTTTCTGTGCAGTTTCTCATATGCTAGTTTGCTGTTATAAAATCCATTGTCGTATGAGTTCTTAAATGGCATAAACCTTGGCATCCTCTTTGGACGTTTTCCCCTTTGCTTATACATGTAATTATCACTTAAATAATCTACTGGCATTCGAACTATCCCCTTTACCTAATGTACATGCTGATTTAACACGGCTTTTTGTTGCTGTTTGATTTCTTCTATTTGTGCGATCATTTGAGCTATTTGATAGTTACAGCTTTCTTGTAACACTAAAGATTCTAAGTCTGCTTTTTGTCTTTCCATATCTAGCATTTCTTTCTTTTGCTCGTTTGTAAGTGATATAAATGCTTTACTATCCAAATTCATGCTATTTCCTCCTGCTATTTAATATAGAATTACAATTCCTTGAGCAGTTGTTCCAGTTTCTAAAATACGTTTTGCATTGAGTGGATAAACAACACCTTCTGTAACATTTAGAATTACATCCTGCCCATTACTATTCATAATATTGAGTTTTCCACCAGTACCTACTAAAAAGCCTGAAATATCTTGCTTTAAATCAGTCTCATCATTTGGTACAACCAATTCAAAATTATGGCCCAATGATTTAGTCATTAACTTCATTCTGCTGAACATTGTTATTCCTCCTTTTATACTCTTTTTATTGTTGGTTCTTTTGTAATTATTCCTAGTTGCCAGTCAACGTCATTTATAATGAATAAATGTTCTCCTGGTTTATTACGTGCTTTCTTTAACCTTCTCTTAAACCTCTTGAACTCTGATGAATGATCTTTATGCCCAACTAAAATAGGCCCATATTCCGGAATGTCTACAATTCCACCAGTAACCATGTAAACTCTATTCTTAGGAGCTTTCTTTTCTTCCAGTTTTTCAAGCCTCTTTAAGATTGACCCTCTGTTCATTTCAATGTTTCCTCTAGTTTCTGGAGCCTTTCTTCAATATCTGCATCTCTCATACTGGCTAAAGAAATACTAGAAATGTATGCTATAGCTTTTGATCTTGCTATTTTCTCTGCGTTTGTTTTAGCTGACATTTTTCTTAAAATATTCAGTTGCTCACTTAAAAGCTTTCTAACATCAGAGGGTTTTCTTATATATCGATTATTAGCCATATACCATACCCCCTCTTATAAAGTTTTGTTTGTTAATACTTGTACGGTTATTTTGTAGTCACTTTTATAGCTGTTTGGTTGTTATTTGGCCATAATAAAAGAGCTTATTTCTAAGCCCTCTTAATACTGTGATTTATCTTCTGTATGGAATGCCTTTTCCCAAAGTTCAGCACTTTCTTGATTTTTCTGTTGTTCTTGTTTATGTCCTGTTTCTTGGCTCTCTACATTGGCAAAAGCTGAATCTAGAGCTTTTGTAAAATCACTCTTGTATAGTTCCCTTTGTGCTTCAGTATCACGTCTGTTTTGTTCTGCTAGTTGTTTATTTCTGTTCTCGTTATAACTCATTTGTTTTCCTCCTCTTGTTTTCTTTTATATTGAGCTCTTAATTCTCCTACACTGACCATTCCAAAGCCTGTATGATACTTTCCTCTGTTTGGAACATATACAAGCTCATGATCATCTGCGTTATCTTTAATTCCGGGCATTGATACACCGGTTTTATTAACCATTTTTCTTACCCCTTTGTGAGATTAATATAAGTGGCTTCTAAGACGTTTTCATAGTTTGGCAATGTTTCCCCCTTGAATATCCTAAACTGATTAACTACGTCCACTTATTCAATCCAAAATTTAAAAAGGACACGGATTTTTATTATCCCTGCCCTCTAAACAATTATTCTAATATTCTGAAAACTTGTAACTCTTTTGCTATTGTGTTACTAACTATGTCTTACATGGTATTTACTCATGTTTCTACTTAAAGCCCACTTACATATCTATTTAAATACTTTGGTTGTCTTACCTTGTAATTTTTCTTTGATAAAGCAAAGTATCTTCTCCAGTTTCTATGGAGTTTTTGCAAAATAGCTTCCACTTTCTCTTTACCCACTTTTCTACATAAGCTTTTTTGTTCTTTTAGCATGACTTGCTTTACTGTCTCAAACTTTGGTAGAACACTATACATTTTAAATATTTGTCTGATGTAGTAGTGCCCTTTATTGTATAGCTTTCTTTCATTTTCACTTAGAATAATACTGCTATCTTTTTCTGCTGTTTTCACTATGTCCAGCCCCTCTAATTCTTATTTTTATTCTTGAGCTTCTTTCTCAACTTTAACTGGATTCAATACTATCTTTTTACCGACGGTTTCTGTATCAAAATAATCGCCGTATTCTAACCCAAAATGCTTAAATATTTTAAGAGGGATATAAACACGATTTGGTTGATGCTTATTACCTACTGACATCTTACCTCTGAGTTTTGATTTTGGCATGTTATCAACTCCTTTTTTGTTTATTTTGCATAAAAAAGAACAGCTACTAATCGACTTTTCTTTAAGTCAACTAACAACTGCTCTGAGTGTTTTCTGTTCAATTTTCTTTTCTCACGTGCTTATATTATATATTTTTATACTGTATAAGCTATATTGTTCTATTATACTATTCTCTATAATTCTACATTCTATTCTGTATAATTTATATTCTACAATTCTATACTGTAATATTCTCTATTACTTTACTGTAAGTATTATTCTTTTACATATACATATAATTAATTTAATAAATAATAATTATAATAACTAAAAAATATATATATAATATATATGAAAAAGAGAAACTAAAATAAAGCAAACGACAAAATCGTTTACTAAACTAAGCCCTTGCCTCTCTAGGCATTGGTGCATCCGCACTGCTAACTATGAGTCCATTATACAACAAATTTGGGACTATGTAAACAAATATTTGCATTCATTTCTGTAAATTTAGTAGATTGTGAATGTTGAAGCTAAAATGATAGTTGTATGTGTGTATGAGAATAACAGAGATGCCCTTCTAAGATTATTCAATATCTTTCATGAGGTTACATTAGGGTAAACTATAAAAAGCCCTCAGATGTCCTCTGAGAGCCTTACATAACTTATTGATTATTTAACCAATCGTACTTTTTACCGGATGAATAATCAAAGCCAAGAATATTGTCCATTTTAAATGATATTGCTTTTAATACCCATTTCTTGATTAATCCTTTGATATTTTTAATGTCATCTACATTATCAAGCATTTTTACAATAACGTCTGTAAATTGTTGTGTATTTAAAACCTCTGGGTCATTATAAGCTGTTTCATCTTCTACTACATTTCCAGTCATTAAATGATGATGATAAGCCTGTTCTATTTCATGTATTTGATTAACTGATAGATTTGAGATTTTGTCTTTTAATTTTGTTTTTAAAGCCTTTGGAATGTTTATTTCCCATAATACATTTAGTTTGTCTTCATGATAAAGATAAAGGTATTCAGTATTATTAAATTCAGTATTATTAGTTCTAGTATTATTTGTTGTTTGATTTCGACTATCTTGTTTGTTTAAATCCCGCAAACTAGTATGTTCATTTTTCAACACTCTTGTTTGTTTATTTTCAACAAACTGATTAGAATGGGCTTTTGAGAGGATTAATTCATATATCTTGTCTGTAATTCTAAAATACCTTTTAGCAGGTAATCCCATTCTCCTTGTATGTATTAACCCTAACTTTTCAAGGTTCTTGATTGCTTTATCTTGTGTTGATCTTTTTAGGGTTGTATTCTTTTGCAGATTTTCAATTGTACAGTAAAACCATTCACCATCAGTTAATTGTTCTTTGCTTTTCCAGTATTCATTTAAAGATACTAGCTCACTGTAAATAATGGCTTCATTCAATCCTATTGTATGTGCTAATGCTTTATTTACTACTATTGAGCCATCACTACGCAACAAATCAAATAAATTCATGTGATGGCCACCTCTTTTTCTGCTATACTATTCATACCTTAAAATTTACTCCTTTTATCCACCTTTGACCGAGGTGGGTATTTTTTTATACCTACATGAGAGTTTACTAGAGCTATTCTAAAGGGTTCAATCTACCTTTCAATATATAAACCCTTTAAGCTATCAATTATCCCTCTGAAGGGCTCTATTTTTAACGTAACAGAATACTCAATGTGATACTTGATTATTTATCCTTACCTTTACCTTTATCTTCTATGGTTGTTACCTCCTTACAAAGCAAATTTATCTATTGTGGCATCCATTAAATCTTGATTAACTCCAATGTATCTTAATGTTATTGATGGAGCACTATGGTTAAATAGCTGTTGTAATAAAGCAACGTCTTTAAATTGCTGATAATGGTGGTATCCAAACGTTTTTCTCATGGTATGGGTTCCTATTTCTTTTAGTCCTGCTTTCTTAGCAGCACCATTTAAAATTCTATATGCTTGTACTCTGGAGATTGGTTTATTTGTCCTCTTTGATTTAAACAGATAAGTTTCATCATCTAAACCTCTAATATACTCATTTAAAATCTCTATGGTTACTGAATTTAATTTAAAGCGTTTAGTTTTGTCTGTCTTTTTCTCTTTGATTTTTACATGTGTTGTATCCCTTACATGCTTTACTTGTAAGCTCAATAAGTCTGACACTCTTAAGCCTGTATTAATCCCAGTCACAAACATTAAATAATCCCTGTATGAGATTCTTTTTAAGACTGCTTTTACCTCTTCAATTTTATCTTTACTTCTAATGGGTTGTACGTACTCCATTTAATACCCTCCTAGGTTACTATTTGTTTTAACTATTAATTTAGAATTGCCCTATCTATGAGGTTCTCAGATACATGCTTGTTATTGATTAAAAGCCCCTACCCTGCTATAATTTGGATAGGAGCCAATTTGATTCATTGCTTTTTAGCGGAAGCCAATGTCATCGAATCTGGTTCTTTTCTTGTATTGTTGGAATGCTATTAGCTCTAATGTCCAAAACCTTTCAGAGTCTGTAAGCTCATTCCATTCTTTTACTTTTATATTCAATT
>NZ_CACVAO010000003.1 GCF_902726645.1 Halobacillus ihumii | reverse complement strand
TTTTTTCCTCCTTATTTTTCCTTTGGAACTCCGAAGCGAAGTTTGTTCCCCAAAAGGGGATTATTTTTCCCTTTTGCTATGGAGAATCTCACAACCCCTTATAGGAAACCGTCAATAAAACCATGGAATACCGAAACGAAGTGAAGGCTATGCCGTGAAAGTTTATTGACGGTTTCCTAATCTTCTTAGCTTCCAATGGGGAAAGGCATACGGTTCCTGCCCCATTGGAAGGTTAGAAGATTCAAGAGCGTTGTACGATTCGGAGTGCAAAAGGAAAAATAACCATAATAAAAAGCAGGCGTATACCTGCTTTCCTTTTTGCTCTTGATTACTTGACCTTTTCTTTTATTATTTGATCATTTGACCTTCGGCTCGTGCGGTACGGCCAAGGGCAAATGGGGGAGGAACCTACGGGATGTAAGAAAGATGCTTTTCCTTTCTGTACAGACCGTGGTTATCCCACCATTTAGTGCCGTCAGCGACACGTACAGAATGACAGGAAGCGTTCTTTGCTTCCAGTTCAGTCTGTAGTGCTGCCGCCCGATAATTTTTTTTGAACTGGACTTTTCTTCAAGAAAAACGGACCGCCTTAAGGCGAAGGAATCTATACATATGTAGTCAATAATGTCAGATAAAGGAGAAAGAAATATCTTGCCAACTTTGTCCTCCGTTGGTACTTTTATATAAAGAGGTGATCGCGTTATGAACGACTCCTATAGTTACGGTTTTTTTGCTAAGGAAGTGGCTTTAAAACTTGATATAAAGCCAAGTACCTTACGACAATGGGCGTTAGCGTTAGAAGAAGAAGGCTATGAATTTCAAAGGAATGACAAGGAACAACGTATTTATTACGATCGAGATATTAGCATGTTCTTTGAATTGAAGAAATGTATCGAAAAGAAGAGAAACAGACAAGACGCGATAAAAGCAGTAGCCAAGCAATATAGAGACCGAAAAAACGCTGAAAAGACACTAAGCGTTCTTGAACAAAAACCCGACCCTAGCACGTTATCTAAACAAGATTTTCAATCCATTATTAATGAAGCTGTGGAACGTGCCTATGTAAAAGGAAAAGAAGATGGAAAACAGGAGACTCAAATGCTTTTCAATAAAATGGATGAACGCTTGGAAGCTCGTGATCGTCGCTTGCTGGATGGAATCAATCAGAGGGTAGATAAGTTTTTAACAGCTCCATTTGAAACCGCAGCTACGAAAGAAAAGGATGAAGAATGGAGTAAGATGGATGAAAAACTTATTAAGGTACTGAAAGACCTCGAAGCATTGAGACAGGAAAGACAGGAAAGAAAGGGATGGAAGTTCTGGAAATGGTGACAACTCAGCATAGATAAGAAGGTGAAATCCTTGAATCAAGAAGTAAGAGAATTATTGGTCAAAGCTATTATATTACCCCTTGTTCTGAAGGTAACTCAACAGGATAAAAAACACTTTCAAGATTTTAAAATGAGAAATGTGTACTTAGATAAATTAGACATTGTGATTGAATCCGTACAAATGGATTTGAACCAGGTCAAAAGTGAAATGTATTCCGTTCATCATATAGACCTCAAACCCTTACCACAAGAAGGGGAAGAATTTAAATATCAATGGAGGACAAGCCAACAAAAAGGACTTCTGACCTTTACCTCCGACCAACTTAGAGAACATACAAAAAATATAATGAAAGAATATTTTTATGGTTCGTCAGCTAGAGAGCACAATCAAAAGGAGCGTGGGTGGTATTAAATAAATTTGTAAGAAGAAGGGACGAATCCCTTCTTCTTATATTTGAGAGACAAGATATTCAAGATACCAATGAACCATTAAATATATAGACAACAATCCATACATTGTTATGAATATCATCTGGAGCACATCATTTTCCGTTACATCAATCAATGTCATGAGTGTGATGCCTCCTCCCAAAATAAGAATTAACGTGATAATTAAGGATGCAATCATCTTTTATTCCTCCTTTCTTTGGTGACCAAAGAACAATTTTTTCGAGAATGAATGTAGAAGGGTAAGACCGAAGGCGCATACGAAGTATCAAAAAAGGATTAGGGAATCTTAGAAAACCCAATGACTTAGGGAGCGTTAGAAGGTGAACTTTCTTCTTACGCTCCCTTAGCCAACTTGGATTTCTTAGATTCTCTTATTCTTTTGCAGACCCTTTCCATTCATGACGAGAAAACAATTACAATGAGGAGACCAAAGAAGGATGAATACTACTGCAGGAAGAAAAAAAGCAAAAAGGAGAGCAGCTGTGAAACAGCTGCTCTCCTTTGAAGCGTTGGGCTTAATTAAGCCAACGGTTTATGAGGGTTCGATGCCCCAAATAAACCGAATAGATCAGAATGAATAATTTCTTCATAACGCTGGTTAAAGTTAGTTAGTGTCATTTTTAAAATTCCCTTGTTCAAAGTTCAAACTTTGCAATTTCTTCTTTAATGACGTTGACAAGGCGTTTGTTTTTCTCTAAATCTCCAAATAGGTTAAATCTTAATAGCCATTTATAGTCATGTTCTGTTGCTATATCGCATGAAAAAGTGATCACTGGAATGGATACAATGAAACCGTCACTATAAATATCTTTTGTAATATACATGATAGCTTCAGATTCATTGTCAAATACTGAATGTTTAATGTCGGTAGCGATTGTTTTTAAAGGTTCCATTGTGACAGCCTCCTATAATTTAAAACTCAAAGAAGAAAGCTATGGAACGTCTACTCTCCTTTGAGCGAATAGAACAATGATTTCTTTCACTAATCAAAAGCTTGTAATTGATTCTTTAATATTTCAATCCCTTTAGGACTTAATATCATCCCACTTGGTAGGTGAACATTGTCATCTCTGACTTCTCCTGTAACAACACACGCATTGTTAGGAGTGTATTTTTGAAGAACAATCTTATCATTGTCAACATATATCTCAAGTGGATCTCGTTGTTGAATGTCTAACGATCTTCTTAACTCCTTCGGAACAACAATCCTTCCCAGTTCATCAACCTTTCTTACAACTCCTGTACTCTTCATGAAATCGCCCCTTATATTCGTTTCTTTCAATTTATAGTGGTTCCGATTGAATTTGTTTAAAATCATTAATTAACCAGCGTTCCCCTTCTTTTTGGAGAAAGACTTCAATCGTGACATAGCTGTCATTTTCCTTTTTATTCCTTGTATTTGTCACCTCTTGTTCAAACGTCACAAAAGCACTCGCCTGCTCTTCATTTTGATCAACATAGGAATGAATTTGATCTACGGAATACTCATACATCACTGTATATTCATCTTTTTCTGGAAAGATTTTTTTTAGCATGGCTTGCGTTAAAATCGTTTCTGCCTGACTTTTTCTTTCTTGATAATTCCCTTCTTGAACTTCAAAAACGGATTCCACAAACACCTCAACCGAATCTTGAATCTTCTGAGTGGAAGAACGTTCGATCACTTCATTCTGTTCCTGGTTGTTTTCTTTTAAATAGCGAATCTGATTATCTTTTTTCTCGATTTGCTGTTCCAGTTTGTCGATCTGTTGAGCTTGATTATCAATGGTACGAAAGCCAAACCAAGTCAGGATGGCAACAGCTAGGCCAATGACTAAGACAATCGTTTTTAATACCATATCTCTCTTCATCTTTAAGATTCTCCTAATCCAAGAAATTGAGCAGGGTTCATATGTCCATCCCACAAAGATGTTTTCGTTTCAAAATGCAAATGGGGACCGGTGCTATTTCCTGTTGTCCCACACACACCGACCTTTTGACCTTGTTCTACCCTATCCCCAACGTCAACGCTTAAAGAAGATAAGTGAGCATAGCCTGTAATGAGTTGATCTCCATGCTGAATCATCACTAAATTTCCATATCCAGCTGCGCCTTGAAATTGGGAATAAACCACTTTCCCTGATTGGGCGGCGTAAATAGGAGTGACATTCCCCACGCAGTCAAAATCCATGCCTGTGTGCATGTCACGTTCCCCAGAGATCGGGTGTATTCTCATACCATAATTACTGGTGGTATCTAGTCCACCTTGGACAGGAACCGCAAATTCACCATCAACAGCTATCGTATAATCGTAATAGCGTAAAACATTGTCAACATAAAACACGTCGCCATAGCACGCCCCTTGAGGAAGCATTTCAGGATGAATACAAGAATAGTTTCCTGTATTTTTCAATTCTTCATATTTCATCGCTGAAAAATTAATCGCTAACTCTTGGCTGTAGCTTCCTCCACGCTCCATCACATAATCAACGAAGCCACCGCCAAAATTATAACTCTGCAAGGCTAGTTTAATGTCCCCATCGGCACGTTCAATAACACCAGAAAAGTATTTCACGCCTTGCTTGATGGATAATTCAGGGTCATCAATACAACCAACGGAACCACAAAGGCTCTCTGAAGCCTGCATAGGGTCGTTTCCACGTCCACCGGATTCTTGCATCATAAGCGCAAGAATAACGCCTACATACTTTTCTACACCATATTCAGACGCATATTCTTCGACAAGAGGTTTGTAAGATAACACTTGCGAACTTAAATTCACGGCTTGACCACTTTCTATGCCACTATCACTATCGGTGGAAGCTCCTAAAATAGCCAAAATCATGAAGATAACCCCAAAGACAAGAGCACAAAATAAGAGGATAGGAAGGATAATTTTAAGGAAAATAGCTAAAGCTGCTGCTTGCGCTTTTCGCTTGGCATATTGTTTAACCAATTCCATTACATAACCCTTCCTTTCTTATTGTCGATTATTGTCATGAAGGTATGACTGCCTATTTAACATGCCGTCCCTATTCAATCGACCTTGATTATTTTTGTTCTTCGCTTGCTTAGGCTCTTTCCTACTTGAATCATTCGCTTCGTCGTTCTGTTGCTTCTGTTTAGGCTGATTCTGTTGGTAAGGATTTCGACCTGATGAAGAGCCATAATTCTTATTTTTCACCGATGCTGGTTGATCTTGATTGCTTTTTAGATTGCTAGATTGAGTGTTTTTAGGCTTCCTCCCATTTGAATGTCTCTTATTTTTTTGTTCTGGTTTCTTTTGCTTACTGGATGAAACAGCTTGAAGCTGTGACGAATCTTGAAGATTCTGTTTCGCAACACGTGGGTTACGCATAGACTTTTCATTTGATTGATGAATAGGGGTAACATTACCTTTCAATGGTTGGTCGGTTTGCTGGCTATTGTCATGATAGGGACTTTCATGGTTAGGAATTTCGCCATTTTGGACATGTTTAATGTAATCTTTGGCTTGTTCCATTTTCCCACCCGAATTTTGACCAACTCGACCGGTCTTAGCTGAAGCATTACGTCCTGACGAGGATCTTTGAGCAATCGATTTGGATGCTTTTCCTGTGCCTACAACCCCTTTTTTATCAACTTTTCCGCCTTTCTTCATTCCATTCCATGCTTTCTTTGCACCTTTTTTAGTTTGTTCTTTGCCTTTCTGATAACGTCGAATGCTTTGTCTTCCCATGCCTTCTCCTGCGCCCATACCTGCAAGGGAAGGAGAAGCACCGTTTAACATATCAATAAGGAATTGACGTTTCATGTACATAAAGATGATGGAAACACTAAAGATCGTTTGAATGAAAATGCGATAATAAATATCATCGGACATGTTCACCATTTCATAACTCAATGTAATGAAGCTTGTCGAAACCAACACAAGAAACACAGTAATTGCTTTATAGATGATCAGCATGAAACTACCTTTTAAATACTGTCCTACCAGACCTTCAAAGGTCGGGAAAATACTCACAAAGAGGATAAAAGGCAGTAACAACAATACAAAAACAAAGGCAAACTGCAACATGATTCGCATTAAAGCTAAGAAAAAGAACACAATCGCTTGGATAACCGTTGAAAAAATCGTCCCCATAATATAAGCAGAAATTTTAAACGCATTACCTGCAAAGATATTTTCGTTTTCCAATGTATTGAATTCACGTTGTGCTATATCTTTTCTTAATTCCATTCCTTCTTCGGTAGCAGGATTAGCTTCTAAATATTCGTTAATACGTGTCTTTTCTCCGTTCAAACTGCCTTCGGCATTAATGGCTTCTTCATCCGTGGTTCCATATTGAAGCAATAAATAAGGTTTATACAACAAGGCATTGAACGCTTTATTCTCCACTTCTACAGATACCTGACGGCCAATGTCCCCGCCCTCGGATATTTCATAATTCGTTGAATCCGTCAGGGACGGATTGACTTTCATGATGGCATTTTCAAAACTAACGGAAACCCCATGAGCTAGATCGACATAATTGAATTTCTCACTGGAAATCGAAAAAAGTAATGCCATGCTCACAACCACAAGAGATACAATTTTAAAAAAGGCTTGCCAATTTTGCTGTAGGTAAGCTCGAATCACAATCCCAAAACAAGCGATCGCAAACGCAAACATTCCTAAATTAGTGACCAGTGACCCGGCAGTTCCTGAAGCAATCTCCAAAATCGAATCTTTCGTGAGCTCCACAATATCAAGAGAAAACATTTGATAGATAATCATTAAGGTAATCTGTGTAATCACAATATTGATTTGCCATAGGAAATTTTTGATACTGGACACCGCAGACGTTCCCGTTTTATCTACCCACTCATACCAGCTGTCATTGGCATAGGTCATCAGGTCATAACGTGATTCCCCATATTCTTGCGATTCTCGTTGCACTTCGTCCACTTCGGCAAAAACAATTTCCTCAGTGGAAGGAAGAAATACAAGAAGCAGCGTGAATAATAAAAGGAAACTCACTTTTTTCTTCAAAGAATCACCCCCTATTCAACAGAAATACAACGGTCTTCAATTGGCTTTAATCGACTGGAACTATAACCAACTTCGTAATCACTATTCATTGAAAAATCTAGTTCATACTTATCATCATTTGTTTTCCAATCAACAATGTATTGACCTTTAAAATCATCTTTTGTCTCATCCAATTCAACCGATTCACAGACTTTAACAACCTCAATATCTTCTTTCGTATAGTCCCCTTCTTCAATGGACTTCTTTTTTAAAGCTTCTTCGGCAACAGCATTTTGCACTTTTTCAAGGTCAAGCTCTAACTTATTCCCGCCGCAGGCGGTTAGAAGAACCGCCATAACGGACAGAGAAATGATTTTCTTCACACCATCAGCTCCTTAACTATAAACTTCTTCATATTCAACCGCTTTTTCAGATCGATTCGTCGTTTTAAAGGCTTCAAACCATTCATCAAACAAAATATCAATGGCAATCGCTTGGTTTCTCGCAAAGTGGTCTTGAAACAAGCACATTCCCGGTTTTAAATTGCTAACGATCTTTCGGTTTTCTTCGTTTTCTTCCATATCGAAGAAGTTGAGAATCGGATGGATAGCTTCATCGGACTTCGGACGAAAAGCGAACTTCACGCCGATTTGTTCTTTTGTCGTGCTTACATTAAAGTCATCATAAGCTTGCGTTACCAGGACAATATCTGTTTTAAGTGATCGTCCTGTACGTAACATTTCATCAATTAGCTCTTGCCCATCAGAAGATCGTTTCAAGGTCCATGCTTCATCAAAAATAATTTGAGCATCCTCTTGTTCATTAGTAGAGAAGGTATGCACGTATTTGGAAATGGACATCATCAAACAAAGGCCAATGCGTTCTTCATCATTCATATTATCGGAACTCGGAAGCTTCAAGCCCTGTAAACCAAGCACATTAATTTGACGCTCGAAATCAAGACCTTGAGAGCCTTCCACTCCAAACAGCATGCGCCCTAATCCATACTTGAACTTGCTGATGTATTTGCCTAACGTATCATCTTTCTCTTTAATGCGTTCCACAACTCCTGAAAGGGTTGGAAAATCAGCGTTATTGACCTCATCTAAAATCGAATCATAAATATGAACGGATTCATTTCGAGAACCTGAAACCGATACTTCCGCAAGCGTATTTAAAATCATCATGGCGGTTTGGATAGCTTTATCTCCTTCTAAAAAAACAAGGGGATCGAGCGCTCCTGCAAACTCACTACTCTCAGACAGATGAATGAAATTGATACGCTCATAAAGATCTCGAAACTCGGGAATATCCCCATAGGTTTTCAAGGCATCTTTATAATAATTTTGAAATTCATTCTTCGGGTCTACATACAAAACCTTTGTTCCAAAAAACGTGGACCACGTGAAGAAATTTTTAACAAGCATCGTTTTTCCGCTACCAGGTGGACCCGTGATTAAAATATTTCCGTTCGTGTGAACAGCACCTTTAATCGCTTTTTTCGTAAGCGTAGGATTGAACACGACAATATTATTATTAATATCTCTGGACTGCTCCACGCTGCTTAACTTCTTGCCTGTGACCACTTTTCCTAGTACCATCCCAAAACGGTTGCCTATTTTATTGGTCACATCCATGGAAGATTGAGCTAAATACGTTTCATCAACCACTTGCTCGAAATAATTATAGTCCGTAAAGGATGCTGGCAAAGCTTGAGAGAATAACGTCAACTGATCGACAAGAGGACGTGTCAATTTAAAGCCTGTATTTTTGAAAATCGTTTGTAAGGCTTGATATTTATCTTCTAAGACCTCTTTATCACGATCGGAGATCACAAGCGTAAACGTCATGAACAATAGCTGTCGATCAGCGTTTTTCACATCATCTAACAAGTCGCCCATGCGTTCAGAAGCTAGATCAACAACTGTATCTTCATCTGCGGTATTTGTCGTTTGAATCTCGTGATCAAAGTTTTTAAATCTTTTTTTGAGTTTTCTTACCTGACGTATGTTGGTGTCGTTTTCTTTAAAATGATACTTGATTTGAAGTTCTACAGGGAAATCGACATTTTCGATAATGTCGAGAATATATTGATTGTTTTCTACGGTGACAGGCATTTCCTGCATCGGTAAAAAGCTAATATATTCCGTATAATCCTGATGGGAAATCGTAAGATAACCATAATGATTTTGAACGACACCTTCGGTCAAGTCATAGGTGCTGTCTGGAAGTTCAAACATGTTACTGGTGCGGTGAAACTGATAGTATAGAAGATTGTAAATGTCTTTCTCTTTTAAAGGTTCATAGCTTTTAGAATGTCTCGTCTTTTTTCTAAAGTCTTGCTCCAACTGCTCATAATACGAGAAGTCATCTTCTACACTAGCTTGAAACGTCATCACCTTTGAAATGTCTTCTCGAATCCGCTTCATAAGCTTTTTCATGAAATCGGAAACGTCTGACGTCACCACGGAATCACCTTTGTTAATGTGAATCGCAATATAAACTTTGTAATCATGTAGAAAAACTTCATTTTCAAGTGTTAATTTAGCTCGCTCAAAGTAACGATGGCCAATGTCCGCAAATTCACCTTTCACAATGTTTTCTTGAATAACATTGGTGAAATTATCAAAATCAAAACGTCTTGGAAGAATCATAATGTGATAGTTATAGTTATGGTTGGAAAGAAAGTCTGCTGTGCGTTCAATATAGCTGTTAAAATCCGCTTCACTATTCAACCGTAAATATTCTTCTTGAAGCTGATAAAAAGCCCATACTTCATTGTTTTTATTGAAAACCATATTTTTGTGAATATGATTGATCGGGTACTCTAACAAGGGTTTTTTACTCATGTTGACCTCCTCCCTTATCTTTAACAACGAATGATTCAAATTTCATTTCTTTGTGCATTTGTGAAGTCGGTACTTCAATGAAATGCTCAATCGCTTTATTGCGAGCCTTATAGAATCTGTAACGGTCTTTGATAAAAGGGATAACCCCCTTCCCGTCATATTTTAGATTGAAAACGATAAACGTAATCAAAGCCGGAATGAGGGTTACCATGATTAACCAGTTCTGCAAGATAAATTGAATCACGTTACTTTCACTTGTAAAACCAACAACGAGAAATACGCCTAACATTCCACCGGCTAGAATGATGGAAAACACAAGTTTCCGCAGCTCTAACCCATTCGCAAATTCAATCGATTGACCGATGCGATAAATTTTAATCGGATATTTATATTCGTTCGTAAAATTTTCACCTTTCATAGGAGCACCTCCATTTAGTTGAAGATGGCATTACCAATAGAACGAGCTAGTTCTTCAATCTGCGGTCCGAAGAAAACAAGGACCAAACACAATAATCCAAGAGCCAAACCGGACATAAACTGTCCCCAATCTTCTCTGGTATAAGCCACTAAAGCACGAACCACCATGATGATTAATACAATAAACCCAATCTGCGTAATGATATTTTCGGCAAGACTCTGTAGGTTAAACATTTAAAACCCTCCCAATTTCATAGATTCAATAAAGTATTTGTCATTTTCTTTTGTCCCTACGAGATAGTAGGTGTACACACTCTTAAAAGAAGTTTCTTCATTTTGATAACTAACATCAACAATGATTTGATAGTTGCCATTTTCCTTTTGAACGACTTCCTGCAGAACTAAATCATTAAAAATATGACCATTCAATCCTCGCTCTACATCAGCCATAAATGGTAATTTTTCATCACTTACACCATAGCTGGTAAAGAAATCAGTTAAGAATGACTTAAGCTGTTCTTTCTCGGCAGAGGTAAGATCGTCCCCTTTTAATGATGGATTTTCCAAGGTAATGTCACTTGTGTAACGATGATGAACTAAGCTGGGTTTGCCTGTCACGGCGTAACCTTCACCATCGGTTATAACTGGAACAGCAATTTGCTCTGTTTCTTTAATGGTAGTCGGCTTTTCCTCTTTGACAATTTCCGTTTTCTTTTTATCTCCATCTTTTTTCGTGACCTCTTTCTCTACCGTTTCAATTTCTGTAATTTCATAACGGACTTCAAAAATGAGATTCGCTTTATTATCGCCAAGGTATTCCGTTCTCATATAACGTGCATCAATGAGAGATCGACTACCTTTGAACTCCTCTAAGCGATTTAAATCAGACGTTTGAAATCCATTAACGTAATAAGTGTTAAGATCATCTAAGCGTTTCTCCCGTTCTTCTGGACTTTCTGGAACGTTATAATAGGCACTTAAAAAATTTTTTCCAAAGAAAACAACGGAATCCGTAAAACCTTCTTTTCGATTCTCAACCTCCTGTAATTGATCATCAATTTTATTTTCAGAAGCTTCTACGTTATTTCTGATCGTCTGATACTTCATGAAGAAAATAAGATTAAAGAACAAGGATAAAAAGATAACCCCAAAAATCGTAATGGTTAAAACTTTTCTAACCTTCGTTCTAGAAAAGCGTATTTCACGATTTGTAGAATTTTTATGTGGCCTTTTTTTCTTGTGCTTCTTGAAATTTGCTTTCATTTGGGAAAGTTTCTTCATTGTCTCCCTCCTTAATCCATCAATGGATGACGTACATAGACAACTTCGGGGTCAATTTTATCTTTAGCAGCTTTACGAAAAATTACAAACTCACCTGTTCGTAAGTTACGAATTTCATCAGGAGTAATTTTATACTTTTGAACAAGGCGTACAGTCCCTTGGTCAGCTTTACGATCAACACGTTTCAAGCGTCCTTCTTGTCTTTCGGTAACGGTCGTAATATCAGGGTCTTTATACGTTCCAATTTTATTTGCCCACGTTTCATGTTCATCGTCATTGTTCGTTTGCCCTATAGCGTAAGTGTTCGTATTTCCAATCACTTGGTCGGGAAGATGCTGATCGACTTTTCTTAAATCAGCGATCGTCTGGGTAGCAATAATACAATGGAAGCCTGCGGACCTTGATTTATTGACGGTATCGACAATTTTGTCATTCGCATAAACCGAAAACTCATCGTAAACCGCTAAAATCGGTTCTTCTTTCATCTTTTGGCGGTTTCGGTAAGAAACGAGAAAATTCAGATCGTAAATGATAAAACGAGCAATTGTTTTAATGTACTTATCGTAAATGGAACCATCAAAGCTGATAAACAGAACATCCTTATTTGCACTGACTTCCAACAAATCCAAACCATTTTCTTTTTCTCTAAATAACTGGCCGAGCTCTTTTTCTAATAAGGCAGTTATGGCTAATCGAACAACAGAAGCATTTTCAAATAAATAAAGCTCACCTTCATCTGTGGCTTCCCAGTCCTCAAAAAAACGTTTATAGAAACGATCGGCTCGATCACTTCTGACTTTCTTCTTTCGCTTTTTAGTTACTATAATCGTTTCGCTTTCCGTTTCTTCTTCTGGTTCTTCATCAAGAAAGCTGGAATAATTAGGCTTTTGTTTCTTTTCTTCCGTTTCTTCGTACGATTCTTCAACCTCCATCAGATCACCATTTAAAACCTCTTTGATCTTCTTCGGATTTAAATATTTCTCAAACGTCCACAAATCACGAGTGAAATCATAAGCATCAATAAATTGAATCAACGTTTGAACTAGAACTTCATTCACCTTCACATAATACTGACTTTCGGTTTCCACTAATGCTTGTAGCTTATCTGTAATAACAGTGGCATTTCCATGTCGAATAGGATTATACGTTAGTGAATCAACATCACTAAACACTCTTATTTCTTTTCCATATTTCTCACTAATTTTGCGAACATCATCAATACTTTCAGCTGACCCCTTGCCATCAATAAAAACGACCGGATAATTTTTCATCAACGCATACTCAATGTAGTTAAGAAGTAATACGGTTTTACCTCCACCTGTAGTTGCTGGAACAAACATGTGTTGATTGACCTCTTTAAAGTCCATATGAAAAGGCTTGCCACGTTGATTAATTCCCAACAAAAGCTTATCTGTCTTTCCATCCATCACTTGCTTGCGCCAACGTTTTTGAGCTTTTTTGTTCAAATCATGACGCTTCTGATAAACTCGCTGAAACTCATTAGATGTCTTAAATTCATCTTGCTCTTGTTCAATAGAATGAACCTTCTTAGAACGAATGTAAGTAGTAATCACATCCCAAATGTAGGATGTAACAATACCGCCGGAAAAATAGATCACCCAAGAGACATTCGTAAAAATAATCGTTTGATTGAATACATCTTCCAAGAACGAAACACCAAAAGGCAAATACTGATAGATTCCAAAGTAATCAAAACTTCGATACATTAAGCAAAAGACAAGGACAACACCCGCTAGAACACTTACAACCAAGTGTATTTTGGGCTGCTTCAAAATCCGTGCTGCTATAAAAAAGGGAATCGCAAATATGATCAATGGAAAGATCAACAAAATCCCCAGTAACATGCCAACGCCTAAACTTAATTCTTTAGCGACTTCATCATTACTCTTTTTGGGCAATTTCTAACAACCTCCATATGAGTTCACGCTGAAACATAGATGAATCAAGACCTGCTGCGGAAGCATAATCTTCAACGGTCCTCATAATTGGTTCATCATCACATAAATAGCGAACGACATCATAATCTCCATTTAAAATCTCATCCTTGTACCTGGCGAACTTTTCTCTATAACGTTTCGCAGACTTTTGTGTAAGCTCCACTTCACAAGCGACTCTCTTTCCCTTTTCTATAAGTACAAAATCAGGAATACGATCAGGAACCTTCTTTAACAAAGTCGTATTTTGTCTATCCTTGCTCGAGAAATTTTGAGTAAGATAGTTACTCCTCAACTCTCTCTCCGTAATAAATTCAAAGTCCTGACCTTTCTTTTCCGCAAGTGACTTAAAAGCTAATAAACAATCATTCATCCATAACTGGTGCTTCAACTGAGACACATTAATTTTCGTAAAAGCTGTCAACTTACTTCCTAAATAATCAACCCCTCTAGGTCTCATATACAAAATCAACTGATATCCAATTTTTTCTTCCTCAATCAAACCAAGTGATACCAATTTCTTCTTCGTATTATAAACAGACACATGACTCACTTTCCCCTTCAAAAAATCAATCAACTGTGTAGACGTAATAACCCCAAACCGGTTAATAGAATTTAAAATCTCTTCCTGCTTCGCTCTCAATAAATTCACCAAAATTCCTCCCAGAAATGTTTTCCTCCTTTCCAGTTTACACAATAAAATCATCAATTTAAATTTAATACAGAAATCTATATTTCCATTTTCATGTCTTCCAGAAATATCTAAACACAACAATTTTTCACCAGAAAAATCACTACGAACTTTCACTTTATCTCTTGATTTTAAAACTCACTTGAACTTAATCACTTCAATAACCACCACCTTAAATCATTTAAATAATCTTTAAATTACTTTCCATATTATCACAATAATTACATAAACACAACCGCCCCGCCACCCATAAATAACAGGGATATCTAACTTATGCCTTCTTGACCTCACACACATGATGTTCCGTGTGTGAGGTCAAGAAGTTTTCGTAGCGATAGCGAAGAAAAAATAAGTTAGATATCCCGCTTCACTAAAGAATAATGGCGGGGCGGTTGTGTTTAATTCATAAAAAAGGTGTTTTAAACTTATTTTAAAGATTATTTAAATAGTAATCCCTCGTTAAATATGTAATAATCTTTTCATTTTTCATCAGGTGCTTGATCTCCATGAACTTTCATTAAAATTTAGAAATATAAACATAAGTAACAGCTTGAATATAAATAAGAGTGCAGCTGTAAAAAATACCTAAATCCACATAACCAAAAAATAAAACAGCTGGCAAAGTCAAAAGCTGAAAGAACCCCCCAGCTACATAGGCAGGTAAAATAATCCTAATGATTTTAATACATTTTTAAAAGATTACTGAACAAGAAAAAAACGGACATAGATATGTAATGGCAGACTGGCCCATTAATTATTAGCTCGTATCGTAAGCAAAATTGGAATACATAGAAGCTGTATGAGTTAGTATTTTTTCTTCTTTAGGGAATAACATTTCAACTAACTGTTTCGATCTGAATGAACCTTCTTTTTGTTTTTTAAGGAACAATAAATGATCAAATAAAATAGATTTAGACGCTACAATAGTTTTAGCAGCTCGTCCTTTTCCGGTAGATTTTTTATATAGTCTTTTGGATTTCTTAAACACTTGCTTAAGCGTAGAAAGGGGAATCTCAAGGGTATCTGCAAGCACGCGAAGAGAACACTCTATAACAGGCTTTTCAGCGCTTGTATGAGCGTTTAAATAGCTTAGAATATCATTTTCCCACTCGTGATAATGACTGCGTTTTCGTTCCTCTCTAGGCTTGGCAAACTTATACCATCCATGAGCACCATGAAAGCTAATGGATCCATCGGTCCAATTCTCAAGCAGTGATTCAACATAAGAACGCTGAACCCCTTGATACTTCCCTGAATAAGCACTCTTGAGAGTGCGTTCAAACTCTTGAAGAGATAAAGGAAAATGCAGAGAGCTATTCCATTCATCCAGGACGTCATAAGCATCTTCAATTGGTACTCCATCCGAATAATTAGCCAAAGCGAGCGTTAAAAGAGCGTTATTCCGACTGGAAGCATAAGCTCCTGATTGAATCGTTTCCGTCCTTATAAGAGCTTTGTACCAGTCTGAAGCTGTGTTATGGCATGCTGAAGCATGCTGACCACCATAAATAACATGAAAGGATTTCTTTTTCACTTCACGCTCGTAATTCATGGACCAGTTGATTAAATCACTTGTATTAGCCTGCTGATCTTGATAATAAACGATGTTTTCATCGTTAGGTATACGATAAAAACCAAAAGGGTTACAGTTCCGATCTATGGGAGCATACGCACTTAAAGCATCTAATAAATTTGAAGCTACACGTTCAGCTACACGTAACGCCTTAAAATTGCTCTGATTATGTATATAGAAAGGTGTTTCCAGAATGAAAAAGCCTTGATAACCTTTGGGTGTTTCCAGTAATACATTAGGCTGAGGTAAACCAAGTTCCTGGCATCCTAAAAACAATCCATATAAATCCACGTCTTTTGTATCAATATCAAAGCCAATGACATTGACTTGCTTTAAATTTACCTTTTCATGTCCCTTGATATACTGCTTTTGAAAGTCATAATAAGTGCCATAGCGAAAGATATTCGGTGTCCAATGCGTGACTTCATGATAAACATTCTCTAAAGCTTCGTATGAAGTTACAACAAACCCTTTTCCTTGGCTTAGTTTCTGTTTAGAAGGAGATACAAAGACTACGCCATGCTTATCATTGTTTTTCAAATATGTATCTTGGAGGATTCGATCTCCCATGGCAGACTTGGAATGTATCATTTTATAAAGCAATAAGTCCTGATTCGTCATGGTTTGAATAACGTTTAAGGCTTTTGGATTCAACTGCTGCATTACTGTTCACCTCTTTTTCAACACAAAAAAGACCGTTAAAGCTCTCGCCCTAACGGTCTACCAATCTATCACTTTGAAAACTGCCGAATTTTGTAAAGAAAAAAATGCATTCATTACTTGCAAAAACGGCTTCTATTCGCTACTATGTAAATATAACTACATTAAGCAAACGAGGGGATTCCCCCTTGTTTTCAAAGCTAGCGAGGTTGGTAGCCGTGGGCTAGCTTTTTCTTAAAAGAGTAGTGTTGACAGCACTGCTCTTTTAATTTTGTCTTTTTTGTATGTATTTTTGATTCCTTACCCTGTCAAAATCTAATTATCTACTATCTTAAGCCTTGTAAATAATTTTGTCTAGTTTTGCCTGAAAATTCAATAGATTACCCTTACCGTTATTTTAACGTTATTTAAAATAGGATTCAATATAAAAATACCGTTATTTTAACGGTATTTTTATATTCGCTTGTTTGACGTACCGTTATTTTAACGGTATTATAGAAGAACACTACGGTAAAATACCGTTATTTTAAAGGAGGAACAATCAATGGAAATCTTTTCTCTTGATCTGGGAAACTTACAAACGAAAATTAAGTCTAGCAAAACAGAAAAGGTATTACCAAGCCGATTTTTAGACTATGATGATCTAGGCGATCAAAGCACATCAATATTCAATTCAAAGCTACGAGTAAATAAATACGAGACAAACTTTGATTCCATGTTTGAGTATGCTTGGGGAGAAGACCTTTACCAAGCACATTCCAAAGGAGATTTTATAGACACAATTCATTTTGAAGATCGTTATAACACGAACGAATTTAAGTTGCTCTCTTCATTTGCAATCGGAGATTTAGCCAAAGACTTTGAGGAAGCAAAAAAAGGGATCTTAGAGGTAGTTATAATTACAGGTGTACCAACAAATGATTTCAATGAGTCTTCGGTCAAAGACATTATGAACGTCCTCAAGGGAGACCATAATGTAACCATTAATGATGAAAGTTTAAACATACGGGTTAAAGAGGTTAAAGTGCTTCCTCAGCCTGTAGGAACCATCTATAATGAAATGCTTGATACAGATGGTTACTTAAAAAAAGAAAATTACTTAGAGGAACAAATTACGATTGTAGATATTGGCGGAGGGACCATTCTTATTGATACGTTAATAAATATGAATCTGGCTGATACTGGACGAGCTCAGAAGGAAAGTGGCGCTTATAAAGTCTATGACATGATTACAAATAGCTGTTTAAAAGACAATATTCATGGCATTACAAGTAGAAATGTAGAAAAAATCATGCGTCAAAGCGACAATGACAAATATTACTTTCAGCCAAATAAAAATGAATCGTATGATATTAGCAAACACGTGAAAAAAGCCAAAATTAAATATACACGTGAGCTCATTAACACCATTAATACCACATTAAAAGGTACATCTAAGATTGATACCTTCCTGTTTACTGGTGGAGGGGCAAACCTAATTAATCATGAAGAAATCTTAAGTGCTTATAAACACGCAATCTTTGTAGAGAATAGTGAAACAGCAAACGTAAACGGTTTTTATAAATTCGGAAAGGCATCACAACTTGAGGAAGCAGGTGTCTAAAGGTGTCCGAGAAGAAAAAAGAAAGAGTGGAACTTCAATTTAATATGGAAAAGGAAGCTGACCTTATCCAATTCATTGACAATAATGGAACGACTCGTGCCGGCTTCATTAAGTCAATCATTCGCCAATATATGAATGCGATGCAGAGCATAGGCCAACAAAACATAGTGCAGCAGTCGACAGAAAAAATATCAAAGGAAGAAGACAATAAAGAACCTACCCCGAAGAAGGACAAAAAAGAAAAAAAGAAAATCCCAACGCTAGGAGCTTCGTTTTCATCGAACGACTTTGAATGAAATAAGCACCCCATTCAAATATTTGAATGGGGTGCTTATATTTACTTTAAATACTGCGAAATCACAACGCTAAGATTAAGGAACCACCCGTATTTTCACGATGATCACGTTAAGTGGCATTTAACTCTTAACTTAGCAAATCAATCTCTTTAGTAATTTCTTCATTTATAATCCTCTTCCATATTGGAGCGCGGGAATTACTAAAGGATAAGAGGTTGTTCATTAGTTGCATTATGATATGTTGGGCCTGGTCTGCCCTTTCTTTTTCAAAGATGGCTTTAAATAATTTAGAAAAATCAGAAAGGGTTATAGGAATAATTTGAAGAGTAAGCTCCGAATCATCAGTACGATACCATACACCAATTCGGAAAGTTTCAGCTGTATTTGTATCGATATTATTAGCAATAAAAATCCCATATACTCGTTTATTATTCTCTTCAAATTTATCTATATACTGAGCTACGTGCCTGCGAACTGGTTCTCCTTCAGCAGCTTCTTGCCTCGAGCTACTTGTTAAAGTTACTTCCATAATAATAACGAAATTTTCAAATTCAAAAATCATGTCGGGGCCACCACCTGGCGCATGACGAACAGGTAAAAAGCTTCGATCTACTTTAAATCTTCTTGCTTCCCATGGCTGATTCTTCAAAGCGTTCATTGCTAAAAAAGCTCTCCAAACTGCCCATTCTAAATAGGCTGGGGCCTCCCCATTTGGAATTTTTCTTGAGTTACGGTGGTTTTGTAGAGCGTTTAAGTACTCAAGTATATCTTGCCATTGTTCCATCTGCTGATCAGCATAACGCTTCTCCAATACATGAATCCAATCATTCTCCAATTGCAGACGTAATTGTGAAAGATCTTGAACAGAAAGAGATTGTAAATTTTGTAAAGGTGCAACCACTTCTCCATGAGATATTAATAAAGAGTGTAAATTATTTATTGCTATAATAGCTTCGTGTTCATCATCGGTTGGTAATGGGGCCCCTTGAGCTAAAACAGTCTCATATACGTCATCCGGAATAGGGGTGTAAGGTTGTTGTACAATCTGATTCACCATGATCTCCTTATGCACTGCTACAGTTAGATTGCGCCCGTCTTCAGCAAATAAACCTGTTAACTTTAAATAACGAATGTTTACATCAGCATAGTCTTTCAAACTCTGACTACTAATATTCCCATGCTCTTGAGAGACATTATCTCTAAAGTTATTCTCGAATCGTTTTTTGTTGTCAGAATTAGAACGTTCATTACGATAATAAATGATTTCATTAATTATTTCATAAATCCTATCCATGTCATACCTTAGGACCACAATTGAAGCTAATTCATTCTTAGTAATTTGCGGGTCCTCTCCTCTTTGTTCTAATCCTTTAATAATTTCCAAGACCATTCTTAAAGGGCTAAAAGGCTTTATATCTTCAGAGGTGAAAGAATGTATGCTAGACGGAAGTTGGTGAGCAATTAAAGACCTAAGAAAGCATTCCTCTTCAGAAGGCAATGAAGAAGAATGAATTAATCTTCGCCCATTTTCTGTCACTATGTGAGTGTGGGGATCAATAAACCCTAAGCGTATAAGATTTAACCTCCACTTCCTAGCAATAGTGTTATCTGTATTGGTCTGAATACTGATAACTCCCTCATCTGCCAGCAACTGTACCATTCCTGCTTCATTTTCTCTAGAAAAGTTCCCATGAAACTCTGAATTAACAAGAACTCTCAATCCATCTTTTAACCTTTTGGGGTTTCGGACCCCATTATCAGCGATTAGCCAAGGCGATATTGGCATACTTGAGTCCTCCTTAATAACCTACAAATAAATACTCTTGAACACGATTGTGATTGCTCTCAACCTTATGGCCTTGATTCCCAAATGAGTACATATGATTGATAGAAACAACATCAACATGCTTTTTGTATTTGGCTAATAGTTCTAGCATCTCTGATTTTGTTGGTAATGAGTTTGAAGAATAAGACACAATGATTATGCTGTCCTTATGTTTACGAAAGAGCAAATCAAAAGCCTCGTGCGCACCATTTCTTGAACTAAAAGGAGTTGGATAGTTCTTAAACTTTTTAGTTTTAGTATGCTGTTGAATGTCAACATCCTCCCAGTCTCGAGCAAGCCCTTCTACGAAATGATACCGTCGTACATATTCGTTATCTGAATGAGGGCTATAATAAGGTGGATCAATATAAACTACATCTGCCTTCTTACGAAAACTTAACGCATCGCCACGCTTAGATTTATTCTTTAATTGATTATCAAACACGGCATTATTGAAAGTCTCTATGGCACTATAAAAATGTTCTTTTAGAGAAAGCTTTAAATCTTTCCGACCATCATTGTACTTATCTAATCCTGTGTAAGTAAAAATACCCCGCGGCCTTCTTTTCATACAAGCTCTAATTAAAGCAGACATGGCAAGTGCTTGCTTGTTTCTATTTTTTAATAAAGGAATGGTAGCCCTGACTTGATCAATAAAACGGTTATCCTCATCATTAAAATAGATGCCTTCAAAGGTAGAGGCAACAAATCCATCAGTATCAACTTCAGCATTAATGATCTTATCAATATCTTTATTAGTAAGGACCGTTCGATTATTTTCTATTAAGGCTTTAGAAAATGTGGAAGATAAGGCCATATAGTCATTGCTGTAGACTTCTTTACCTTGTGCTTTAAACATATAGGATACTACACCACTACCAGAAAATAAGTCAGTCACGGTATCAAATTCAAATTGTGAAGCTACTGCCCAAATATGTTCTAGTAAATTCCTTTTGCTTCCCATAAACCTTGTACTAGGAAATTTTAAGGTTTGATCAGAAAGGTTTTGCTGGTTTGGTACAATTGCAAATGTCTTTTTAGGTTCCACTTTAACTAGGACATCTTCTCCTGTTCTTTTATCTCCTTTACTACTAATATTCCTTTTAGTTTGGTGAACGCTTATATCAAAGTCAGAATATAACTCATGAACAAGAGGATGATTAGAATTAGTAAGTAATACATAACAACCAAGTCTGTGGAGTCGTTTAACTTCTTCAGCTAATTCACGATGATCCTCTTCATAAAACTGCTCTTTTGTGTAGCGCTTAAAGTCGGAATATTCACTTATAGGTAGATAAGGAGGATCTAGAAATACAAAATCACCAGGTTCAGCATACTTTTTCAAGATTTCTTTGTAATCCGCATGTACAATAGTGGCTTTCTTTAACACTTCATAGGCGGCTCGTAGATTTGATTCATTACAAATTTTAGGATTTTTATAGTTGCCAAAAGGAACGTTAAATTCACCTTTTTTATTAACCCGGTATAACCCATTAAAACAAGTCCTATTTAAGTAAACTGTCCTTGCTGCCCTTTGTAATGAAGTTAATTTATGAACATCTTGATTTCTTATGTTTAAGAAAAAATCTTTTTCGTTGGGCATGGACTTTAATTCATCTATCAAACCTTCAACATCGGATACAATCATTCTGTATAAATTTATCAGTTCTTTGTTAGAATCCGCAATGACAGCTTCTGTAGGACCTAAATTAAAAAATAAAGCTCCTCCCCCAAAAAAAGGTTCAATATATTTATTAAATTTGCTTTCTGGAGGAGATGCTTCTAAAAGATCTTTAAGCATTTGTGTCTTTCCACCGGCCCATTTTAAAACAGGGCGTGCATTATGTTTATTATTGTCAAATAAATTAAAAGTTTCTTGTTCCATAATTTTCTCCTCTTTTTTAAAACCAATATTTCATTACGTTAAACTATTAAAAAAATATTTAAACAAACAAAAATCCTATATTTGTAAGTCTAAGTATAGGCGAATCTAGAAATCCTATAGGAATGGCACAAAACTTAAATTTAGAGATACCAAAAGAACTTTGGATTGTGCATATCAAAGTGAAAAATCATCTAAAGCTTGGTCAATCATATCATCATTAATCCCGATATAACGTAGGGTAACGGAAGGAGAAGAGTGCCCAAATATTTGTTGCAACATGGCCACGTCCTTATTTTGTTGATAGAAATGATACCCAAAGGTTTTCCTTAGAGTATGAGTACCAATCGCATCTTTAATTCCAACCTGTTGAGCTGCATCATGGATGATCTTCCATGCCTGAACCCGGCTAATCGGTTTCTGTCCTTTCCTAGATGGAAATAAATAATCGGAATCTGGCCTCAAACTTATGTACTTATCAATCTCATTCTTTAAAGCTCGGGTCATTTTAATACGCCGGGTATTATTTGTTTTACGTTCCCGAACCTTAAGATAATCACTGTCCCGAACATCCAGAACCTTCAATTCGATCATATCACTAATACGTAGACCTGAATTGATGCCAAAAACAAATAAGAAGTAATTTCGGTAGGATTGATGCAGGAGGACCTCTTTCATTTGTTGAATATCAGCCTTATCCCTAATCGGATCTACCGTATTAGCTCCCGTCGATACATGCACCATAGTCACCCTCCTATACAACCAATATGTACAATTAAATATAACAAATCAACCCAAAATGTTAAATACATTTGTAAGCTTAAATTCAAAAAAGAAGGGGATCCCTTGACACACGAGGTATATCCTTCTTTTTATCGAATATAACAAAATGTATATTTTGTTTCTTTCGGTTACTTCAGAATTTTATTTAATAAAGAAAAATTATAAACTTTCATAACCCCCCTCAGTTTTTTAGTCAAAGCAAATACCCCTCTCAAAAAGACGGGGGTATTTGTTTTAATAAAACTCATTAATAACATTTTACTCAGTGGTCGATGGTCAGAACGGTAAATCATCACCTAGGTCATATTCTATTTCTTTCTGAGATAGCCGCATCTCTATGTTATCTAATACTATTTTTTGTTGATACAACGTTAAACCTACTAAAAATCGATAAAAATCAGCAACTTCTGAAACGAAGATATCATTTCTAGTTTTGTATGAATAATCATTATCAATGAAGCAATTTATCAACTTAGCGTTATCCTGAATATATTCCTCAAGGGAGCTATATCGAATAAGAGAAGATAATCGACTTAATACAGTATTAGGGTCTTTAACAGGTTCGTAACTATTTTTATGCTTTGTTAAATATCCAGAAAGTATCGATGCAAAATTCCTATACAAATTCTTTTCTTCTTCTATAAAGTTTTCTGCAAGAGCGCCTTCAGAGACAGCAACAGATATATCGCGAAACGAAGAATACCGTGCATTTGGATCCAATTCAATCATTCTATTAATAATAGGTTGAAATTTAAAACTATCATGACCTTCACCAAGAATACTACTAAATAATTTCCCAACAAAATAAATCTCACTTTGGTGATTGTATATTCCTTCATCTTCCGTTTCATTTGGCAGTTGTGTTACTGGCCAATTTAATAAAACACTTCTTCCATCTTGATTTTCACCTATTAATTTTTTTCCAAAACCAAAATCAATTACTTTAACATTCTCCTCTTTATCTATTAATATATTAGCCGGACGAATATCCCTATGTAATATCTTTTTTGATTCTAAATATTCAAATGCGGATATGGTCTTCGTAAAAATTTCTTCCCAATCGCTAATAAAGGGTACAAATTCGTCAATAGGTTTTCCGTCTATATATTCCATTTGAAGATAACCCCGTTTATGTTCAGGGTACAAATAATAATTATAAACCCTTACAATGTTAGGGTGTGATATTAAAAACAAAATTTTAATTTCATCGACAAAACGTTCGTAATACTCTTCAATATAGTTGGAGTCTATTGGTGAGTATCTCTTAATTGCAAAAACCATATCAGTAGTTTCATCTTTAAATAAATGTGCATCTCCAGTACCACCACGACCAAGCGACCTAACATGCGTAAAATTTTTTTCTTTATCAAACGTAATAACGTCACCGGGCTTAAGCATAAACAACATCACAACCATTCGATAGTATTTTGTATTATTTTACCATGTATGTAGCCTTCTAACTAAGTAACTGGAACATTTCTAAACATGTTGTAGACACATTCCCAACCTAAATAACGCGAAAATATTCCAAATGAAGAATCATAGAAGTTAGAAAAGCAATAATAGCAAAAATCACCGCAAATAAAACGGATTGCAAAAAACCCATGCCGATGACAACGCCGATCATTGCCCAAAATAAGCTAAAAATAATACTTAAGCCAATAGCAATAAGGGGAATCCAACAAAAAATAAACAAACCAATAAACACTAATAAACCTATTTTCCAAGAATGAAACCGAAAACCGATCATCAAAGCGACAAACAGCGATTCAATAAAGATTAAGGAACCAGCTGCATTTTCACGCTGATAACGATGCCTGGCATCAACATATTGAGTTTCGTTAGACACATAACCCCCCCTTTTGCTTAAGCAAAGCCACAAAGCTTAAGCTTTGTTCTTTTTAACAACAGATTTCTGCATGATCATACGCTTTTTTTCGGATTGCTTAATACGATGATAATACCTATTAATAAACTCCTCTGTAATCGACTTCGGATAGTACCCCATGCGCTCCTTAAGTATGTTTTCTATGACCCAAACCTTTCGAGTCGCGTTTTCATACTCTTTGTAACTATTCTCTTTCATTTCCTCAACCTGTTCAACCTCATGAGCTTTATTTGTGAGAAAACGCCAATTATAAACCTCCGTGCGGTGTTTGCGAGCATATTTTAATAAGCATAATAACTCTATAGTTTCACGTTGCTTTAAATCTTTGGTCGATAAAAATATATCCTGTTCTGACGGTAAGTGCTGAATATTATTAGCCAAACGTTTTCCGTTCTCTAAAATATAATGGGATTCTAGCTCCATCTGGCAATAGAAGCAATAATTTCTCTCGATCTCTGAACCGCAATAAGCACAAGTTTTCATGTTCTCACTCCTCGGGATATTAGCGTGATCTTCAAACCCTAAATCGAATGGATAAAAATAAAGATGTGAAAAGACACGACAAACCTTTTATCCATGCGGTTTAAGGTATGAAAAAACGCCAAAAAACACTATGCGTTATTGTAGGAAAACCCGTTCATAACACGTTTTTTCTATTAAATTCCCCCTGTTAAACTTAAAGGCTTCTACTTAAAGAAACTTTTCTATATAAGGCAATGACTTTTCTGTTTTTCTTTTCCCATTCTTCATTTTGCAGGGAAGGAATTGAAAAATTCCTCTCCATATAACTCATTAAATCCGATAATTCTCTATCCTTTTGAAAATCACTTAAGCCCGATTGCATAATTTTCTCATATTGTTTATGACACTCATATAAATGATCTTTCATCTTCATTCCAGCTCCTTTTTCTTTATTGTAGCACCCCTGTTTGAACAGGGGTGCTCATGATCTATCGAGCGTGTAGATAATCTGCATACAAAGCCTGTGTATCATCCCAAGTATATTCATCTAAAAATTCATCCATAGTCGTGTTTATTTGTTCTTCTAACCACCTTTTTGGAAGGTGAATCTCCCCTTTATAACTACCTAATGTTACATAAGAAACGGTTGTTTTTCGTTCCATTTCAATTCCTCCTTTGTCCCCTGCATGTTCCATGCAGGGGCTTGTTTTTTTGGTTTATGAGAACTCTACACCTAAGATATGGTCACTTGCTTTTTGCGCTTTTTGAGAAGCACTTACAATTAAGGTTTTATCGTCCTTTAATTTTTTTAACCATGCTTGAATATAGGAAGCGCTGTTATCAATGGTGTTATTTTCAATTCCGGTCACTCCACAAAGCATAGATGCTCCTAGCTCGGCTATTAATTCTTCCTTGCTGTAGTTTTCACTTCCGAAACTGATTTTTCCCGTTACGCCTTCTCGATCTAGTCGATCTTTATGTCCTGTGCTGTGTACCATTTCATGAAATAAAGTGCTGTAATATTCGTTAACATCTTCAAAGTCTTTCTTAGGTGGAACATTGACACGATCCTCAAAAGGAACATAATAAGCACGACCACTTTGAAAGCTAAAAGATGGACCATTAAAATATTCTTTTTTAATCTTTTCAGCTTCTTCTATTGGGTTATGCTCGAACGTTTCATACGTCCTTTTCGTTTCTAACCCTTCTACTTGAGTACCAACGTTAAAGACGCGATAATATCTGAGCAGTGGGATCTTTTTTTCTTTTTCTTTTTCTTCATCTTCCACTTTAAGCATCTTCCAGAACACGACTATATGAGATTTTTCTCCTTTTTTGACATTTCCTCCGGCTTCCTTGATTTGTTTAAAGGTCGCATACTCCCCACCATCTAAAAGCATGGTATTAATCCCTCGATAAGGCTTTTGAGTTTTCCAATTCACCGCTATGCCATTGACCCAAGGTTTTCTCCAAGGAATCACCCCTTGCTCCAACTTCTCAATAATTTGGTTTGTAATCATTTCATAGATTTTTTTACTCATGGTTTTTTTCCTCCTTATTTTTCCTTTGGAACTCCGAAGCGAAGTTTGTTCCCCAAAAGGGGATTATTTTTCCCTTTTGCTATGGAGAATCTCACAACCCCTTATAGGAAACCGTCAATAAAACCATGGA
>NZ_CACVAO010000002.1 GCF_902726645.1 Halobacillus ihumii | reverse complement strand
CCTCGTTATTTACTGGCTTGTACGTTTATTTTTAAGAAAGCGCATTGGAGCAGCAATTCAGCCTTTCTTGAAAAAAGTGAACCCAGAACTTGTTGATGAAATATCTTATCGCGCAGTGGCTATCGGGTTTCCTATTTTTACACTAGGTGCGCTAATTTTTGCAATGATATGGGCCCAAGAAGCTTGGAGTCGTTTCTGGGGATGGGATCCTAAAGAAGTGTGGGCTTTAATTACCTTCTTTTTCTATGCTGCTTTCCTGCACCTCAGACTTTCAAGAGGATGGCATGGAACGAAATCAGCATGGCTTGCTGTGGGAGGGTTTGCCATCATTATGTTTAACTTACTTGCTGTAAATTTAATCATATCTGGTTTACATTCCTACGCGTAAGCAGGAAGTTTTATACCGTGATTTAAAATGCTAGCTCTGGACCAGGCCACACCTTCTAATTATACGGTCTCAGAAATATTACTGTTCTGGGAAGAGATCTAAGATCATCGATCATTAAAGAAAGGCGTGTTTTTAAAAGTGAAAAATCGTCGCAAACGATCGATCATGCGTATCTCCATATTAAGTGTATTTGCCCTTCTCATAGGGTTTGTCCTTTATCAGAACTTCACAAAAAATTCAGGGGTCGTCAATGCCGGAGATATGGCCCCTGACTTTAAATTGGAGACTCTTGATGGGGAAATTATTCAACTTAGCGATTACCGGGGACAAGGTGTATTTCTCAATGTATGGGCAACCTACTGTAAACCCTGCGAGAAAGAAATGCCCTACATAGAAAATCAATATCAAATTTTTAAAGATAAAGGTGTACAGGTTCTCTCTGTCGATGTAGGAGAAAGTGCTGTAACGGTACAAGCGTTTGTCGATCGTAAAGGAATGATGTTCCCCGTTTTAATGGACTATGGTGAGGAATTACTAGATGCTTATGGAATTGGGCCCATACCGGTTACCTTCTTAATCGATGAAAACGGGAAAGTCGTTGATCGTATCACAGCTGGGATGACGGAAAAAGAAATCCATGGATATATGAAGAGAATTCAACCGGATGACTGGAGAGAGTCGAATGGCTGATATCAATCTACTATTAGCCTTTGGAGCAGGGTTTTTATCATTTATTTCGCCTTGTAATTTACCCTTATATCCTGCATTTCTATCTTATATTACTGGAATGTCCCTAGATGATTTACAGGACAAAAAATTGTTGGCTAAGAAACAACCCTTTCTTCACACATTATTTTTCCTCTTTGGTTTTTCCATCATTTTCATTGCTATTGGTTTTTCAACATCTTGGATTGGTGGGTGGTTTATTCGTTATGATGATTTAATTCGCCAATTAGGTGCCATCTTAATTATCTTTTTAGGCTTAGTGACGCTCGGGATCTTTAAACCTGAAGTACTGATGAAAGATTATAAAGTTCCCCTAAAAAACCGTCCTCAAGGATATCTAGGGTCAAGTGCTGTCGGTATGGGATTCGCAGCTGGATGGACCCCTTGTACAGGCCCGATCCTTGCCGCTGTCATTGCTCTTGGAGTCTCTTCCCCTAACCAAGCTGTTCTGTATATGATCTGTTATGTCTTAGGGTTTTCTATTCCTTTTATAATCATGGCTCTTTTTATCGGAAGGTTAAAATGGATTAGAAAACATAACAGGAAAATCATGGCTGTTGGTGGTTATGCCATGATTGCAATGGGAATCGTCTTATTTTTTGGTTGGATGACTCAATTTACTTCCTTTATAACCAATCAGTTTTTTGGTGGTTGGACTGGATTTTAGACACAAAATAGAATCCCCTTTTTAATATATAAGGCTTCAAAGGCAACGGAGGAATAGTGGAAATGAAAAAAATTACTTTGCTAACAGTTATAATGATATCTTTTCTCCTTTTTGACGGGCTTCCCGTAGGAGCAAATGAAAAAGGAGACCGTAAATGGCAAGACGGAAGTATTTATTTCATCATGGTCGATAGATTCATGAATGGAAATACTGAAAATGATAAAAATGTTAATGTCAATGCTCCTAAATCCTTTCAGGGGGGAGATCTTGAGGGGATTATTGAAAAGTTGGATTATATTAAAAAGATGGGATTTACCACCATCCAACTAACTCCTATTATGGATAACGGGACAAATGGCTATCATGGATATTCAGTCATAGATTTTAAATCTATTGATGAACACTTTGGGACCATCGAAGATGCCAGGAGATTAGTCAAAGAAGCTCACAAACGGGACATGAAGGTTATCTTTGATTTTGTTGTGAATTATACAGGGAATCAACATCCTTGGCGGAAAGACCCGGGGAAGGAAGGCTGGTATCTCAAAGAGAACTATATGAACGAACAGAAGACTTCCGATAGTTCCGCAATTTCTACTCCTTATGTCTTGAATATGAAGAACGAGGAAGTAAAACAATACATATTGGATGCTGCCTCCTTCTGGATCAAAGAAACCGGCGTTGATGGCTTTGGTTTAGATACAGCAAAACCAGTTTCTAAAGAATTTTGGACAGACTTTTCTAATCGTGTAAGATCGATTGATGAAGACTTTATCTTACTCGGTAAGATAAAGAATGAAGGTTATATATCACAATATAAAGGAACCGGGATAAACAGCCTCGTTAATTATCCTTTCTCTAAACGTGCAAGTGAAACGTTCAAGGAAGCTGGCGAGTCACATAACCCTCTTTTTAATCAATGGGAAAAAGATAAAGAGCTTTATAATTCCTTTAATATAGGTCATTTTCTAGATAATCCTGACAGTCAACGCTTTACAAGACTAGCACTTGAAAAGCGTCAAAATCCAATCACAAGGTGGAAATTAGGGTTAACTTATATGTTTACCTCTCCAGGAATTCCTATTCTCTATTATGGAAGTGAAGTGCCTTTAGATGGAGGTGAAATACCTGATAATAATAGACTTATGAATTTCAATTCTGGAGATGGCCAACTAAGTAAACGAATTGAAAAACTAAATGCCTTGAGGGACCAATACCCTGTCTTAACACGTGGGGACTTTGAGAAATTATATAGTGAAGACGGATTTTTTATATTTAAACGCACCCTGGGGGATCAGGTGATGGTAGTTGCTATCAATAATGATCGTTCCACAAGGACAGCAGAGATTAAAGGGTTACCGGAAGGAAAACAGTTACGTGGGATCCTACATGATGGGTTAGTACTTGAACAAAAACCCGGAATGTATAAACTAGCTCTTAATCGTGAACAAGCTGATGTATTTTTAGTTGAACCTAAACAAGGTCTTAACTGGCCATTTATCTCATTTGTACTTGGTGTATTCGGACTATTTGTGTTCGGGGTGAGTTACATTAGTATCAAGAATAAAAAAAATAATCAATATTCAGTGTGAGTTTACTGCTTATGGAGGTGATGCTCATGTTACGACCGATTGGCAAAACATTTGAAGTCAAGCCCTCTAAACGTTTCTATATCCCCCGTAAATGGAGGGACAAGTTTAACTGGATTCAAGGACACAGTGTTAGCTTACGTTTTCAAGAAAGCAATCTTATCATACAGGAAGAGGTAAGTGAAACTGATATGGTTTGTGTCATTGGCAGAAAAGGTAGTATCTTTATACCCGCTGAAGCCATTGGAAAATTAAATCGAAAGAAAATACGGTTCCTGTCCGTTTATGTGGACGAAGCTAAGAAAAACATTGTGTTAGTACCAAAATCTAATACGAGTCATCTGAAGGACTAGATCTTACAAACAAAATGGTTAGATGTTAAATAGTTAAGAAGTTGTCACATGGCATCTATATATGAACAAATGTTAATGTGGTATTATGTACACGGAATGGATTCTACCCCCATTCCATTCTAGGACATAAAGGGATGGCTGCTAAGCCATCCCTTTAATTTGATCTATACATGATATGATGATCCAAACAAAATGCTGTTCTAAACCGACTAATTTAAAATAATAGGACGTGTTAGTCGCTTTGTTCCCTGATGGCCAAAAAATAAGCAAATTCCTATAGATGCTACAAATAATAATAGCAAGTTACTAGATAATAGATCTAGTTGCTTATGAGGAATGAAAGCCTTAACCGTCTGGATAACAAACCCGTGAAGTAAGTACACGTACATTGTTCTTGCCCCTATAACGGTTAATTTAAATGGTTGGTTGGGGACCAGTGCTAAAAAACCGATGGTTGCGGCAATAGTTAGTCCATATTGTATTAATCGAATAGCTCCAGCTTCCCAACCACTTACTCCCATACTTTCAAATGAATAAGATCCAAACAGCCACTGTATACCTTCTTTAGGAAAGACAAAGTAAAAGGCTGTTAATATGGTCAGAAGTAAGATGACTCCAACCCACTTCCACCGCACCTGATTTCGTATTTTGTTAAAATGCTCCCTTTGTAAACAAAATCCTAATAAAAAGATTGGGAAGAACACAAAGGTACGGGACAAACTTAGAAATTGACCGATCACATCGATATATCCTATAGCGATACCAAAAATGAAGGCTACTAAAACCCCCCACCATTTAAATCTTCCTACAAGGGGTAGTACCAACATTTTAACGGAAAACTCACGCTAAGACAGTTTTTACCATTTAATTCTATGATTTGGACTTTGGATTCGTTATGATGTTTATTACCAAATTGATCTGTATATTATGACAAAAAGTAAACTAAATATTAAGATTATTTCAATTTATTTGCAGGACAATGACAATTTAATGTCGAAGTTAAGTTATATACCAAAAAATGGGAGGGGGGTTCTTTTCTACATGGGGTACCGCCAGCAAAACGCGGATAGCGTACGCTAAGGATAAAAACCTTATCGCTTAGGCTTTTTCTATGTCTTGAGTTTTGTTCGCTCTATACAACATAAATATAATTGTGTTGTATTAGATAGTTGTAAAAGCATTATTTATCCCTTTTACGCAACACAATTTAATTAAAATATAAGAAAAACTAATGCAACACAACTCTTAACGTACGTTTACCGCGTTTTGCTGTCTGGACCCCTACATCAAGAATCTACATAGGTAACTTTTAAAATCAGGGAGGAGAGTAATCGATGTTTAAAAAAATTGGTTTACCTTTTGCATCGTTAGCTTTGGCTGCATCCCTTCTGGCACCGGGAGTTTCTCATGCTGAAGTAGCAGGAATGACATCACCAGAAAAGGGTGGGGTAGCAAGTCCAGAAGTGAATTCATCAACAAATGATCCTATCGGCGTCGAAAATGTAAAAGTGACACCAGGTCCATTAGAAATGAGTTCGTTTTATATTTATGATCCAGGTGGATGGCAATCTAGAGGAAAGTTTAAGGGATACGCTTATACTGGAGATGATACATTTTATTATACGCCAGTAGGTGCAGGTGATAATTGGGAATCCGGCGGTGGAAACTTCAAGATAGAGTTCACTGGTGTGAATAATAATTTCACTGTACAATTAAGAGAATACGATGGCCAAGGTAATTTTGATGAAATCGTTGGTGACCCGATTAGAGTATCTCAAGCCTCTACTGTAACGTGGTCTGGCATAACTAACCAAGTAGATGGTAGTGACGATGAAGCCGAATTTTATATTACAACGTACAATGCTGCTCCATACCAAGCGAGTTTTTATGCTGAAGGGTTTGACTGATCCCTTCTATAAAAAGATGCTCTTCCACAAATAAGTGGAGGGGCATCTTTTTATAGAAACAGGAATATCAGACATTCATCTTTTAAATTGAGTCTCTATTATTGACCAAAGGTAGTAACCCCCTATTCCTATACCAGCGCCTATAGTGTTTAAAATTACATCGTCAATATCTATGCTTCTTCTCAAACCAATTTCAAACACACTATAATATAAACTTAATACGAATTGTATAAATTCAATACCCACTGTACAAAGCAAAGTATACCAAATCGCCTGCTTATAACTTTTAGTCCATTCAAAATAGAGTAAAGCAAATGCAAAAGGGGCAAGCATGATTGTGTTTCCAAATACCTGATACAAAACATTTAGATTTGAAATATTTTGTGTAATTACTTCAAAAATGCCCTTGATGGGAATTAAGTTAACTGTATCAAAAACATTTTTTGCGTTTTCAAAAGAAAAACTATGAGAAAACCCTATAACGATCCCTTTCAGTTCAACAGTCTTCGAGTACAATATACAAAAATATATTGTGAAACAAATCGCAATGAACAAATCAAGAACATTTCTAAGAGCTGTGCGTTTAAAAAGAAAGGTCAAGCAAATCATAACAATTATTAAATTAATCAGTGCCTCTAAATTAAAATATCTAAAAAGTTCTCTGTAAAAGAAAATTGGGATGACTAACAATAGATATTTTTTCATTCATTACCCCTTTCTTCCCAAACTGTATTTTATACCCAAATTATACTGAAAACCTTTCTTGGACTCAATCGTCATAAGAATTTCGAATTGTTTTTGCACTCTGTATAAACCCATTGTATTAGGGTATTTGTTAGGTGTTTCAGCGTTAAGAGTAACAAAAACCCGAGAAAGGCTCTATGTTTTAGCCTTTCTCGGGTTACAGTTTAATGTACATAGTATCTTTAATTTAGTTTTCGTTTGAGTCATGATGCTCATAATTTAACATTTTTACTTTAATTCCTTTTGCTACGTCTCCCGGTACCACACCGAAGGTTATTTTATCTGTCCCCCCTAATTTTGGACCGAGGGTTGTAGTATTCGTTTGTTTGTCATGTTTTGTTTTGATAGGTTCAACAGTAAATGTCACCTCATATGGACTCTTTAGGACATGACCTTTTTCACTCTGATCTACTTCAACGACATCATAACCTTCATCCCACCAGTTATACTGAAAACTTATTGAGTCATCCTTATAATAATTGGCGACTGCTTTGTCAATATGTTCATTAAAAAGCTTCAGCATAAGTTGATCTGTTGCTTGTTCCGTTCCTTTTGAATCGTGGTTATTAGAGTTTTGAGATTGAGCAGAAGCAAACGCGACCCCAGTGAATAAACATAGAAGAACAATAACTGTTGTAAGTAAACGCTTCATTAATGATGCACCATCCTTTTTCCTAGTCTTATCTTTATGAAGCCTTAGTACAAGCCTATCCAAAAAAATTATAATTATGTATCACGATTTGATATGTCTGTTCCAAAATAGAAGTATCGGATTTTTTATATACTTATCATAGAATTATGACATAGAACAATAATTCTATGATAAAATGAGCTAAAGTCGAAACGAATCAATCATGTGTTACCGGTGTATAATCAAAGATTAATGGCCGGAAATTTTAGCGTAGAATTATGTGATGGTGTATTAAAGGGGAGTCCAATGACGAAATCAGTATTAGAAGTGTTCAGAGAAGAAGGTTTAAAGGGGAAGTCAGAATCAACTTGTGACACATATATACATGCATTAGAGCAATTTAACCATTGGTTAGAAGGAACGGGCACAAACTTAGAAGATTTTTCAAGATCTGATGTGCAACAGTACATTGATTATCTGACGGCTAAACGGAAAAGTGCCGCAACTGTTAATAAAATTTGGAATGCCATTAAACCTTTTGCAAGATGGACAGGCAATGCCAAAGCTGTTCAGGATATACGTGTTGTTAAAATGGCTGACCTTAAAAAGCAAGCTCCTAAGGGATTAGATCGCATTGAGCGAAATCGATTAGTTCGTGAAGTAGATCGTGACGGTAACAAACGCGACTACGCTATTATCCTTATGCTTCTTTATACAGGAGTACGGGTCCGGGAACTCGTTTCCCTCAACAGAGATGATATTCAGAAAAGTGAACGAAAAGGTGAGGTCCGGGTTATTGGAAAAGGTAATCGGGAGAGAATTATCCCCTTAAACGTGGAGGTGCGTCGTGCGCTTACAGATTATCTTGATCAAAGGGGCGACAATCAACCAGCCTTATTTTTATCAAGCCGGGTGAAACGAATCAGTATTCGAAGTGTTCAAACCGTTCTTGGAAAGTACAAAGTCCACCCTCATGCTTTACGTCATACGTTTATCACAGGTCTTGTACGTGCGGGTGAAGACATTTCTGTCATTCAGTCATTGTCCGGTCATCAATCGGCTGACATGGTCCTCCGTTACAGTCAGCCCACCGCCCAGGATAAAGAAAAAGCTGTGGAAAATATCTACATTAATTCCTCCGGTTAATAAATAAGAGAGAGGAGTAATACTTTTGTATTTAAGGGAAAGAGGAATTGTTAACATCAGAACAAAGGATACAGTTTATGAAAATCCCATCCGATATTAGTAAGTGGGAATTAGCGAGTTACTATACCCTTTCTCCACAAGACATTAATCTTATTAAACGTCGCAGAAGGGATCATAATCGTTTAGGATTCGCTATTCAACTTTGCCTTCTGCGCTTTCCGGGCTGGACCTTATCTGATGCGAACCCTATTCCAAATGCTGTTTTAAACTATATTGCAGACCAAATCCATGTGAACGCACAGGAATTTCAATATTATGCAGGACGGGAACAAACCAAGTATGAACATTTGGAAGAAATCAGAAAGTTTTATGGATATACTTTCTTTTCAATGAGCAACTACCGACAGTTATCACGTTATTTGCTCCCTTTTGCCATGGAAAACAATCAATCCCTCCATTTAATTAAGATAGCTATCGATGAAATGAGAAAGCAAAAAATCATTCTACCAGCTATGACAACTGTTGAAAGGTTGGTATGGGAAATCCGGCGAAGGGCGGAGAAGAAAGTTTACCAACGATTAACAGAATCTCTGACTTCAAACCAAAAACAACAGCTTGATACATTAACAGAACCTTCTGATGAACAGAGAAGAACACCTCTGTCATGGTTAAGAGAAAAACCTGGGCAATCCTCTCCAGACGCCTTTTTGGATGCTATTAAACGCTTGGAGTATGTTCGGGAGATCAATCTTTCTTCTAATACTAAAGAAATCCATCCTAACCGCCTACTCCAACTATCCCGTATGGGAGCAAGATATGAGCCTCATTCATTTCGACGATTTAAGGAATCAAAACGTTATGCCATCCTTGTCGCATACCTCCTATATCTAAGCCAAGAATTAATTGACCAAGCCATTGAAATTCATGATCGTCAAATCATGGTTCTACAATCCAAAGGCCGAAAAGCCCAGGAAGAGCTTCAAAAGCAACACGGGAAATCCATCAATGAAAAGGTCATTCATTTTGCTGATCTGGGCGCTGCGTTAATTAAAGCACGAGATGAAGGGCTTGATCCATTTGAAACGTTGGAAACAGTTATGCCGTGGGAGAATATTATTTCTTCTGTGGAAGAAGCCAGAAAATTATCACGGCCCGTTGATTATGATTACTTGGATTTACTTGAAAATCGTTTCTCATACTTACGAAAATATACACCCACTTTATTAAATGCCTTAGATTTTCAATCAAATCAATCAGCAGAACCCTTGATGGAGGCCATAGATACGATCCGTACAATGAATCAATCTGGAAAGAGAAGAGTTCCAGAAGATGCTCCCCTCGATTTTATTTCTAATCGATGGCAAAAACATGTATATGATGAGGATGGGTCCATTAACCGTCGCTATTATGAAATGGCCGCGTTGACAGAACTTCGTAATCATATTCGATCAGGAGATGTCTCCGTAACTGGTAGCCGCCAATATAAAAACTTTGATGAATATTTAATTTCAAAGGATGAATGGAAGAAGATTGATTTACAAAATAGTAAACTTGCGGTTAGTCCTTCAGTTGATCAATTCATAAGTGAAAGAACACAAACACTTACTGAACGCCTGAACTGGGTATCGAACCATGTTCATGAATTAGAAGGAGTAAATATTGGAAAAGGGAAACTTCATATTGATCGTTTAGAAAAAAACACTCCGGAAGAAGCAAAATCCTTTAGTTTGTCTTTATATAAGATGCTTCCAAAGATCAAACTAACCGATCTTCTTTTAGAGGTTGCGAGCTGGACGGGTTTTGATGAAGCCTTTCTCCACGCATCTTCTGGTCACCCGCCAAAGGGCAATGAGAAATCCATCCTCATGGCAACACTCATGGGTATGGGAACTAACATTGGACTAACCAAAATGGCCGATGCTACTCCTAAAATTTCTTACCATCAAATGGCCAATATCGCTCAATGGAGAATGCATGATGATGCTATGAATAAGGCGCAGGCTGCACTCGTTGATTTTCATCACCAACTTTTATTGCCATCTTACTGGGGAGATGGGACTACCTCCTCATCAGATGGTATGCGCGTCCAAGTAGGAGTTCCTTCCCTTTACGCTGATGCAAATCCCCACTACGGTCATGGGAAAGGAACGACCTTTTACCGTTTTACAAGTGACCAATTTTCAACCTTTAGTGGAAATGTCGTAAACACGAATTCCCGCGATGCACTTCATGTAGTCGATGGACTGCTGCATCATGAATCTGAACTTAACATTGAAGAACATTACACGGATACAGCTGGGTATACAGACCAAGTGTTTGGTCTATGTCACCTTTTGGGCTTTCGATTTGCTCCTCGCCTTCGGGACTTGACGGACACGCGGTTACATATTATGGGGAAGCCAAATGAATTTCCAAAGCTTGAGTCGTTATTAAAAGGTCGCATTAATACTAAGGTCATTCAAGAAAATTACGCTGATGTGTTACGTATGGGACAATCTGTTGGTCAAGGTAAAGTTTCTGCTGCACTTATTTTAGGTAAACTAGGTTCCTATTCGAGACAGAACAACCTTGCAACGGCCCTCCGAGAGATGGGGAGAATCGAAAAAACTATTTTTATCTTAGATTACATTTCAAATGAAGCAATACGTCGAAGAATTCAGCGAGGATTGAATAAGGGTGAAGCCATGAATGCTTTAGCCAGAGCATTATTCTTTGGAAAAAGAGGAGAATTGCGTGAACGTGCATTACAAGATCAACTGCAACGAAATAGTGCATTAAACATTTTAATAAACGCAATAAGTGTTTGGAACACGGTATATCTTACAGAAGCAATAAAGGTCATGAGGGAAAAGGGTGTTTTAAAAGAAGAGTTAATTGGACATGTTTCACCATTAGGGTGGGAACATATTAATTTCCTAGGAGAATATTCATTTGATTTAAAAAATTTGACCAAAGCGAATACATTAAGACCATTAAATATCTGAAACAGTCCCCCGGAATTCGTTAGCGTAAAGAATTCCGGCTTTTTTATGGTAAAAACTGTCTTAGCGTGAGTTTTCCGTTAAAATGTTGGTACTACCCCAATTAAATTTCCCTAATTAAATTGAACTAATCTGATGTCTTCACCATCCATGTGTTCACTTAAAGGGATGGAGTATTTAGTTAATTGCCTTAACACGGTTTCTAGTTTCACTGGTACTTTCTCTTTCTTCATTATATCTATGATTAAAGAAACAGCTCCTGTTATATGCGGTGCTGCCATTGAAGTTCCGGTTATTTTACCATAGAGACTGTTGGGAAATGTCGAAAGAATATTACTACCCGGAGCTAGAAATAAACTTCGTCCGTTTTTGTTTGAAAAACTATTTAATTTTAGTGACTCATTAACCGAACCAACCTGTAGTACTTCCTTAAAAGAAGCAGGATATAACCTTTTTGAATCTCCACTATTTCCGGATGCCGCAATTATTGGAATATTTCTTTTTGTTGCGTTAACAATTGATTTATAGAGATTATCATCATCGTAATGGCCACTTAAAGATATATTCATAGCTGATACCTTTTCCCCTTTTGGCCCTTTCCATTTTATAGCGTAATTAATGGCGTTAACTAATGAAGTGTAAGTACCTGAGTTTCTTTTATCAATTACCTTGAGAATTAATAATTTAGATTGCGGGGATACTCCAATAATTCCGGATTTTATATTGTTAGCCGCAATGGTTCCTGCAATATGAGTCCCATGGAAATTGCTATCTGAAAAGTCATGGTGTTCCCCTTCACCTGTGAAATTATACCCTCCAATAATGTTATCTTTTAAATCAGGGTGATTTCTATCACACCCCGAATCAATAACAGCTATTACATTCCCTTTTCCCTGATCAGATTTCTCCCATAAACTTTCTACATTAAGTAATTTTAAACCTTTCGGGATGTTTTTACCTTGTTCTATTCTTTCCCTAATCTCAAGTATTTTGGTGCTCATTAATTATTTCCCCCTTTATCCATTTAAAGAGTAACTTCAAAGTTATTATTTAACTCCAAATTTTTTTCATTTCGTGTTTATATTTGTTAGCAAGATACTCTTTAAATAGTAAGAAGAATAATAATTGCTTTAGAAGTTGTGGTAGTATAGCCAAGTGGTAAGGCAAAGGTCTGCAAAACCTTCATCCTCGGTTCAAATCCGAGTACTACCTCTATATTTGAATGGGGATTTTAAGTAAAAAAGGAGTAGACATGGAAGGTGAGTGATTTGTATGGAACCAAATTATTGGATCTCTTTGATAGGCAATTTAGGATTTCCTATTGTCGTTACGTTTTATTTACTCATGCGATTGGAAAGAAATTTTAATCAACTGGAGCAAGTTGTAGAAGAGCTTATTATGGAAATACGAAGAAACAAATAAAAAAGTTCGTCAACTAAGCAATTAAAAAACGACACTAGAGAATGAAAGTTTCATATCATTCTCTAGTGACATATCGGTATTAAACAGATTTATTACCTCTAAACCGATAACCCCTGAGTAAGGGGTAGCGTCAGGAAAATGCGGATTTACAACGTTAAGCGCATTTTCCCGAATGCTATCCTATTTTTAACAACGTTAAGGGAGTTTTAATGGCCTTAAGGTCGGAGAACAGCTAATTGTACTGCAAATCCCAGTCTATTTTCATCCCTTCTACGCTTGTTAATCAGTTCTAAATCCGAATTAGAGAATGTGTAGTAGGTTCCAACTACGAGTTCGTCCTCAGGAATCTGTATAAAGGATTGCCGTTGTTCATTAGTGAGCAATTCTCTCCCTCTAGCAATAGACATTTAGTTCACCCATTTCATAGAATATTCACTTTACTCTTACGATTCTATCAATAGAGTGTACCCTATTGATAGAAAGTCGGCTCCTTGATATCATAAGCTTTATAGTCTCTCAATAACACCTATCAAAAATACATATAAAATCGAGGGGATAAAATGATATTTGGGTATGCTCGAGTAAGTTCACAAGACCAAAATTTGGATAGTCAGGTAGAGCAACTTACCACGTATGGGGTGGATGAAGTTATCAAGGAGAAAATTAGTGGGGTAACTAAACAAAAGCAGCAATTGGAAGATCTCCTTTCTAAGCTCACTACAGGGGACACTTTAGTTGTAACTCGTATGGATCGCCTAGGAAGGAATACAGTTCAGATGTTACAGCTCGTTGAACAACTTCAAGAAAGAGATGTAGACTTTGTAATCCTAAATTTGGGGATTGACACTAGAACTCCAACTGGGAAATTCTTTTTAACGGTAATGGCGGCCTTTAGTGAGCTTGATCGAGAAATGATTAAGGAGAAACAACGTGCGGGGATTCAGTCGGCAAAGCAAAAAGGAAAGTATCGGGGAAGAATAAAAAAGTACACTGATAAACATCCGGGGATGAATCATGCAATTGAGCTTCGTAAAAATTCTGATAAGACTGTTAAAGAGATATGTATGATTACAGGAGGAGTGCAGCTGCTTTCTACCGAAGGCTAAAGGAAGGGGATAAAGATTCTTAGGGGGTGACTGGTATAATGTAAAATAATTACTAGAAGGAAGAGAGTGATTTTTCAATCAGTACCGGGGAGGTCAATAATTGAGATTATACTCTTCCTTCCTCCTCTAAACAAAAAGGATGTTCCCAGGTTATATTTAAAACCCAGGAACATCCCTTGGGATCTTAAGAGTCCCTTGTTACTACCAAGTCTATTTTATTTTACAATACTATCCATTAATTTTCAATTATATCGTCACTATAATGTGAAAGCATCGAATTAAAAAGACCAATCGAAACTTGATTGGCCTTTTGTAAGTACTGCTCTTTTCAACAAAATAAGATTAGCAGTTACAATTGTTTGTATCTGCTGCAGAAGCTAGTGAATAATCTCGGTTAAGTTCTACAACCTCTTCAAATTCTGCAAAATCAATACCTTCAGTTTCATTTTCAAGTAATGGAGTATTTGCCATAATATCACCTCCTTTCAAGTTAATTATGAACTTTATTGTTTTACTTCTTCCTTTGAAAATGTGATCTGTTTGTATAAGTTTTTCACATAAGCTTCTAAATTTGACTTTAAGGGGGGACAAGGTCTTGTATCTTTACCATGCTCAATTCTAACCAAAGGACAAAAAGAACCGTGGCATATAGGAGCAACCTGACATGACTGACAATGGGGATCAGTTGCCCCATCTAAAGATACCCATTGACTAAATTTATACATATCAAGTTCAATTTCTCCATTCGGATGTAACTGACCAACATGATTCATAGGGTTATTAAATGCCACGGTACATTTGTAGATGATCCCATCCGAACCGATTACTAATGAATTTTCTTTAGCTGCGTAACAGACATTATTAGGGCGAAGGGCATCTAAAAATTTAGTTGTCGGTATCCCCTTTTCAATCCCTTCCCAAGTCTTATCTATCTCAATTAGATTCGCTTGGTTTGAAGTGCAAATAGGAAGTTCCTCATCATTGGGTCCTCCCCATTGACCTACAGGTTGTAGATCAAACGTAAATCTTGGATCTGACTTAAAATTACTTGATAGTTCATCAAGAAAGTCAGAAATGTTTTCAGTATTAAAACTACTAAAATTCATTCTTACTTTAATTGAAACGTCAAGGTCAGAATCTTTAATATCCAGTAAGTTTTTCATAATCTTACTGTAAGTTTTTTGACCTCCCATAAGGACTCTTGTTTGATCATGATAGTCTTCCGTACCATCTACAGTTATTTGATAGCTTCTAACACCCATATCATATAACTTCTTTGCTTTTTCTATATTAAGAAGGAATCCATTAGTGGTCATTCCACTTGTATATTTAACATTATTTTCTTTACATAATTCTATAATCTGAGGGGATACATTCTCAATTACTGAATACCCAACTAGTGGCTCACCACCAAACCAACTTATAGCAAGGTTATCCCAATTAGATATATTTGCTTTAACCCATGATATTAATCCTTCTTGTAACTCTGGTTCCATTGTTCCTTTCAAGAATTCTTCGTAGCAATACACGCATCTAAAATTACATTGTTCCGTTGGCATTACAATGATTTGCTGGGATCGGTCTCCTTGATGTTGCTGATAATCAAACCTTTGTTTTGCAAATTCATCAATACTCTCTTCCACTAAAAAACCCAAATCGACTAACTTGTCATCCCCTTTCGCTAAAGGGGCTCCATCAGTATAATAATTTTCTCTTCTTTCAAAAGATTGCTCTGAAGTCATCATTTTCTGGTTAGCAGTGTTATAAAGCAAGAAGTTTTTTTTGTGTGTTGGAACCGTGAGGTTATATTTTGACCACTTATACTTTCTGTTCCCGCCTGATCTCTCTTTGTTCATTTTTAAATTAATTTTTTCGCCACTTCCCAAGTTCATACTATCGTTTCCTCCTTTGCAGTTTCTAAAATAACCCTGAATTGTTCAAACGTCGGAAGAACCAAAGATTCTTCGAATTTTTGTGAAGAAGTCGAGTATCCCTCATTAACATTTTGAATAACCCGTATATTTCTTTGTTCAAGCTTAACTATGCTTTCCTTCACAATATCTTGGTCAGCTATGGTTTTTTCCATGTTAGGGAACACAATGATGGGAGCTCTAGTAGAGATAACAGTTAATGTAGCCAAGTTATCAGCTATTCCATATCCCATTTTATTAATTGTATTAGCACTTGCCGGCAGAACCATTACAATGTCTGCCCAACTACCTAAAGCAATATGAGGTATTCTTGCAAAGGTGCTACCAATTGATTTATCATCCGTAAACGTGTCCGCAAAGTAACCAATTGTTTTTTCGGGAACGAATTCTGCTGCACTATGGGTAAGAATACATTTGCAGCTAAAATTTAACTTCTTCAACTCTATTATGAAACTAGGCAAATTCACGATACCAATAGAACCAGTCCCAATTAAAAGAACATTCTTCAATTACTTACCCCCTAATACCATTTTTTCTTCTGATCCTTTTCTTAAAAGATAGTTTGAAATACACTTATCGAATAATGATATTACTTGTTCGTGCTCATCTATTGAAAATTCTGTAAGGGCCATTTCTAGGGTGTTACCCTGATAAAATGAACCTAAGAATGCGTTTATCTTCTCGCTAAAAGGGTAGACCTTACCATTGCTTCTAATGAAAAAACTCTGCTTTTGGAGGTTTCGATTATCTATCTCAAAATTCACAGATTGTACCTTTTGTATGATTTCTCTATACGTAAGACCCTCAATATTTTCATTGGCAATGTTATGAAGGTTAGTGAGCTGATCATCGTCAAATAATTCAGATATATCAAAAGGTAATTCAAGGTTAACGATCCTACCATTTAAATGATAAATCTCTTCACGAGAGTGGTAATTTTCCACTGATAGTAATTGGTCACCAATCCTTGTCCCATATTTATCGTGATAAAACATTGTATGAGGCGTATCAATCCCACCAATCCAAGGTCTACCAAAATGCACATTTGTCAATTTAACTCTATAATCAGCTATCATGGCCTTTTCCCTATCAGTTTTTGAAGTGGTTTCTTCTTCATAATATAAAGAACGTGGGATATCTTCTCTGTTATAACCCCTAACATTTTTAATTTTAAATCTTTGAGGATCTTTAGCTACTATGGCACCAGGAGTAAGAGAAAACTCTCCTATGCCAATCATTGTCCAATCCTCTTTTGATTCTTCTAAGAAACTAAAAGTGTCCATAGCTTCATCAAATGTTTCGGTAGGAAAATCTATGAACCCCATCATTTGAACACCAATGTTTGCATTGTTAAAGTTCTGAATCGTTTCTTTTATTTTGTCAACAGTAGTTCCCTTATTAATTAAATCTAAGACTCTTTGTGTCCCTGATTCATAACCTACGGAAATACATGTACAACCGCTTTCCTTTAACAACTCACACCTTTCCGCAGACCAGTATCCTTCTAATCTTATTTCGGCCCCCCAACGAATATCTATTCTCTCATTTATTAATTTTTCTGCTAATTTAAGGAGCATGGCAGGAGCAAGTACATCTACAGAAAAATATATATACTTATAGTTTTGGGATAGAACTCTTAAATCTTCTACTGTTTTTTCAATAGGATTTTGTCTCCATGGACTCGTAGGGGAGTCGGAGTTTAGACCGTAGTCACAAAAAGTGCATTTATTCCAGTAGCAACCTCTGGATGGAGAATAATAGATGAAATTATGCGGCGAGAGGTACTTATCCCACGGCAAATCACCGTATTGCGGAGTTGGTATGTTATTAATTTTGTTATATTGGATCTCATGTTTTAATGGAATGTTGTGTTTAGGGTGGAATATTACATTCTTGAGGGGATGGAAACTCTTTTGGTGTTCCACGCAATCTAGCAATTCTAAGATAGCTATTTCTCCTTCTCCTACTACACATGCGTCAGCACAATTAAAAACTTCAAAAAAAGTATTTTTATTAAGAGAATACTTCCATATATCGGCAACTTCTGTTCCACCAAAAAATATATGTAAGTTAGGAAAATGATCTTTTATCATTCTTGCTATCTCTAATGCGAATGGAGTTTGAAAATTATAAGTTATATTAATACCTATAGCATTATATGATTGTTGATATATCTTATAAAATAAGTCTTTTTCAAAAAATGTTACCAAAGGCTTCATAATTTTTCTTGTTAATTCTCGATTCTTAAGATCACTACTGCTATTTAAGTTAATGTATCCTTGGGTTGTTAAGCTGAAGCCGTCAAACTGCCCTGGGAAACCATAAACGGATATAATCTTCATCCAATTACTAATTGTTTCGGCAGAATATCGATATTTATTGTAGTCATAAAACATTTCTTCATTTCTCATAATTGATACAGCTTCCCATAAATTATCGTACTCAAATTCATTCCCCAAAAGTAAGTACTTTAATTCATGTTGTTCAAGACCATTAAGTTCTTCTTTATTATTAAGGGCGTTAATTCTATTAGAGACATGGGTTTTAAGGCGATTATAGTAATCTTTGGAAAAGGTTTTATCTATTGCTTCAATATTTGTATCAATGATGTCTATGTGGTAATCCCTATGTTCTTCAATATACGATTTTAAATAGCTTAAACTATGATAACCTGAAGTCGGATCGAATATTGGGGGGTAAAGAAACAGTGTTTTCATTTTAATCCTCCAATTTTATGATATGTTTACAGCTTGCTTTTGTTCACTTTGTTCCTTAAGGTTAATAAAAAGTAAAGAAGATAATAAGATGCAGCTTCCATAAATCAATAAAATGAGGTAAATATTTACGTTCTCTAATACTATGCCTCCGACTAAAGTTCCCAGAGGGACAGATATTGCTGAGAATGCCCCACTTACGCTGTTAACCCTCCCTAGGTAATCTTCTGGAGTAATGAGTTGGGTAAGAGTGCTTATTCCAATTCCAGCAAAACTTAAACCTATCCCTAATAACATTGACCAAATAAGTAGAGACAAGTATGTATCCCATAATCCTCCGATTAGAAGGGCTACCCCTTCTAAGACTAATCCCAAAATGGCTAGCTTTTTTTTGTCAAATTTAGAAAAATACATAACTGTTAAGCTTCCTATTACAGCACCTAAAGCTAAAACAGAATCAGCTGTACCTAATCCCTTGGCTCCTACTTCTAAGACTTCCCCGCAAATGTAAGTTATAAAGGCAAAAGTGGGTGCTAGAAACAAATTTATCAAAAAACCACCAACGATAATCAGCCTTAATAAAGATGGATCTTTTTTAAGAACGTTAAGGCCATTTATAAATGACTTTATGTACCCCCCTTCTTTGATCACTTTGATAGGACGTACAGTTATAAATAATTCAGCAACGGATGAAATGAAGAAAGTAATTGCATTTAGATAAAATACCCAGGCTATGTCAAATTGACTTATTAGTATCCCTCCAACTGCCGGACCTAAAACATTTGCTATTTGGTTTGTAGTGTTAACGGATGCATTTGCTTGTGTTAAATCGTCTCTGCTTACGATTAGAGGAATAGATGCTAAAAGTGCTGGTTTAAAAAATACATTCAATGTGGAGCTTAAAAAAATTAATATATAGAGGGGAACAGCTGTAGTATTATTAGAAATCAGTATTCCTATGACAAGCATTAGTACAGCATTTAAAAAATCTGAGATAACCATTATCTCTCTTTTTTTATTCGTATCTGCCAGTCTTCCCGCATAGATCATAAATAAAAAGGAAGGTAAACTAATACAGAGGGCACTTAAACCTAAAGCAAAACCACTTCCAGTTAATTGAACTATGTACCACATAACACCTATCATATAGATTGAGTTACCAAATACAGAGGTGGTGTTACCGAACCATAACAGTGAAAAAGATTTATTTTTTATTAGCTTCATTTTTAAATCCTTTCTATGTTGTGTATATGAGTGTATTAGTCACCTATCGTTTCCAAATAAAGTATTTCCTAGTGAGAATTGTAGCCCAATTCCAAAAATTTAGCAATACAAAAACTACATTTATTTGAAAGGGCTTACATTACCTAAACTACCCTCTTTCCTCCATAACACTTGATGAGATTATTAAGGAACCAACTGGGTTAAAAACACTGAAAAGTTCATCAGGTATCTCTTAAATAACAAAAGACACCATTTCATCCTACAAAAAAGAGAAATGGTGCCTTTTTCTTACCGTTGTAAATCCGCATTTTCCTGACGCTACCCCTACAAGAAATAAGAGAAGGTGCCAACAAAACAAACTTAATAGAAACCAAAGTGTCCAGTGAGGCTGAAATAAATTAATAGTTAGGGTTGTTTCCTTCCCAGTCATATAATAATAAACACTATAAATGACTTGAAATAAGAGATAAGGTAGTAACAGCTTCTTAGTGATGCTTAAGATGTACCCTTTTCGTTGATACTTCTTTGCAAAGTAACCTGACATTAAAGCGAACCCAGGCATATGGAATAGATAAATGGCCGTATAAAGCGCAAACAACAGTTGATTGTCATGTTTCAAAGGGCTAATGACATGTCCAAAAACCACCAAAAAGATAAGTAAAAACTTAGCATTATCAAAATATGCGTCTCGATGATTCGTCTTGTCCATTATTGAACACCTGGCTTTCGTTTAAAAAAGTTAGTCTATTAATTATAGATAAAAATCACTTAAAGATTACAGCTTTTTACTTAATTTTATGGTTCGAGAATGACAGAAGGTCATCTGGGGATAATAATACCCTAGAATATAGCAAATATAAAAAGAGCAAGATAGCCGTATAGAAAACTATCTTGCTCTTCCGAACATATCATAGAAACAAAGGATTATTCGTCAACGTCAGGGTTATCATTAGAAGAATACGGCTGCAAAAACCTTAATAGATCCCCGTAAACGACTTGATCGGATTTGTTTAACTCCTCTTTAGCCATCGGTTTCCATTCTTGGCATTGTTTTGACTCAACTTCATTACCACTTGGTTTGCGATAGCATTTCCCTTCCGTGTAGATATACTTGTCCGTGATAAAACTTCCGTCCCTTAATACGGTAAAATCTTTTCTTTTTTTGGCAAATAAATCTGTTCCAAATTGGATATCGTTTTTAATATGCTTACCTAGCAAGTGCAAGATGGTTGGTTTCAAATCAATTTGTCCAGACACTGTCTCCATGACTTTGCCTTTTTGTCCCGGATTATGAATAATGAGTGGGACTCTTTGTAATTGGATGTGTCTGTACGGAGTATGTGGTTTGCCAAGGTATTTTTCCATTGCCTTAGTGTGATTGTCTGATATACCATTGTGATCGCCATAAATGACGAAAAGAGAATCCTTATATAGACCTTTTTCTTTAAGCCTATTAAAAAATTGTTTTAATGCATTATCCTCATAGCTAACTGTTGTAAAATACCGGTTAAAAACGCCGTCCTGAGAATCCCATTCCGAAACAATCTCATCTTCCTCTTCTAAGGAAAAAGGGAAGTGGTTGGTCAAGGTAATATATTTTGCATAAAAAGGTTCGTTTAGATTATTCAAGTATTTCATGGATTGTTTGTAGAGGTACTCATCTTTTAACCCCCAACCTGCTGACTTTTCTGGAGTAATATTAAAGTCTTCTTGAGAAAAATAACGATCATACCCAAGGGTTTGATACATAATGTTGCGATTCCAAAAACTCTTATTATTAGCATGGAAAACAGCCGATTCATAGCCAGATTTCCCTAAAATTTCTGGTGTTGCATTATACTCATTTTGAGAATTCGTAAAGAATACAGCACCACTTGGCAAACCATATAATGAGTTTTCGACAAGGAATTCGGAGTCCGATGTCTTCCCTTGTCCTGTTTGCTGATAAAAATTCGGGAAATAGTAGCTTTTATCAATTAAATCATTTAAAAATGGGGTAATCTCCTTCCCATTCACCTTGTTATTGATCACAAAGCTTTGGGTCGATTCTAATGAGATAAGAATGAGATTTTTCCCTTTTGCTTTACCAAACATTTTGGCATTGATCCCATGAGGAGTTGCCTCCGTATATAATCTTATAGGTGCTAATTCACTACTCTCGGCGAATGCTCTTTTAACTTTCGTGTTTGACTGTAATACTACATCATACATTTGATAGTTGTATGGACCGAGATATTTCATCAGCATTTCTCGGTCAAAAGTTCTTGTTAACAATTCCGGTCTCTCAATGTAGGCCAAACCGACATTGACCACAAAAATACTTAAGGCTATGAGAATACCGAAACGACGGGAGCGACGTTTAAAAGGCACTGCTGCTTTAGGTTTTCTTCTTCTAGCAGCAAACACTATTGAAACAAGTGTCAACACAATGATGTCAATAAATATAAAAACGTCAAGAGGCTTAGCAAGTGTAGCCGTACTTCCCCCTAAATCGCTAAAGTTTTTAGTCTGAAAAACGACAGGCAAAGTGATAAAGTCGTTGAAAAAGCGATAGTATAGCAAGTTAGCGTACAAAACACCAGTGGCTAATAGATTGGCCAATGCTTTGTAGATAATATTTTTAATGAATTTGTCTGATCGAACAAGTGTAAACAACAAGATAGAGAAGCTTAAAGGTGAAATGAATAGAATAACTTCCTCTAGTAACGATTCTACTGATAACTCAAACAAAAATCTTAAGACAACGTAAGTTTTTAACCATAAAAGTATGATGGATGTCATATAACCGTTTCGAAACTTACCAAATGCCCCTTTTACATTCTTCATTATAATAGTCACTCCTTATAAATATTGGGATTCGGTAGTTGAGGAATCCGAGCATTAAAACAGGGTAATGAGCACAGTGAAGACGGTGTTTTATCGACTACAGTGCTCTAGAGTATAATATAGAAAAGTGTTTGGTTCAATGAATCCTCTTTTCTATTAAGACCGTATCCCTTTTTTTGAAACTACTAACCCTCTTCTATTAATTCGAGCCATGGTATAACGCATTCATGCAACCATCCTCCCAAAGTATCATATGGTCCTTCCCAAATCGACGATAGATAAAACAAGGCTATTGATTTGCTCACTTTTAATTGAATACAATGATTCCTTTCGTTCCTTTCGGAGTGTTACTAGTCCCAGTTTTCTTAATATACTTAGATGATGGGAGGCTGTCCCAGAAGATGTGCCAATAATAGTAGCCATTTCACCTACGGATAATTCGTTCTTTTGTGTTAAAGCAAAGATAACTTTTAGTTTAGTTGGGCTAGCCATGATTTTAAGCATACTTACTGAAAAGCCAAAATCATAAGCTACTAAATTTCTTTTAATGCAATCTACATTATTTTCTACTGAAAAAACGTGCTTTTGATGATGATTATTAATATAGCACACATCCTTCATTATGTTCATATGTTCATATGATTCCATCCCATCTTAGGATGTCGGATGTAATTGGTCAACCCTATTACAGATACTCAGGGGTTTTTTTGCAATTTATGGGCGGGGTTATTTGATAGAATTACGCCTATTTTTACCCTCATTCTTACTTCTTCAAGGAAACTCCTTACGAACATAAGGTTGTTCATAGACTATATTTATGAACATATGAACAAACATTGAAGTATTTATTACAATTATTTGTTGAAATTTTGACGGTTTATTGAACTCCATTTTTTAGACTTCCTTTTTCCTTTATTCTTTGTCAAGTACTCCATTTGCTTGCCTTAGATAGGAAATAGCATTTGTACAAATGTGGAAGGAGGATCAAATAAGCCTATATGAATATAAAAATTGTTGTGAAATACATAGCTAGTCCCTTTGCTTTGTTATTCATTCTTTCGGGATGTAGCGCTGGTGTACTTGATCCAAAGGGACCTGTTGCAAGTACACAGTATGATTTGATTATTTATTCGATTATATTGATGAGTGTTGTCTTGGTGCCAGTGTTTATTGTCTTCGGTTATGTGGTGTACAAGTATCGAGAGCGTCCTGAAAATAAAGATTACGAACCGCCAGAGATTGAGGGGAATAAAAAACTGGAGGTCTTGTGGACAGTGATTCCGATCATTATTGTTACCCTACTTGCTGTGCCAACAGTTAAAGCAACCTATGATTTAGAAACTTCACCTTCACCTAAGCAAGAACCGTTAGTCATCAAAGTGACGTCAGCTCAGTGGAAGTGGATTTTTCAATACCCTGAACAAGGTATTCAGACGGTGAATTATGCTTATATCCCGGTTGATGTACCGGTTAAATTTATATTAACGTCTGCCGGTGCGATGAACTCCTTCTGGGTACCACAATTAGGAGGTCAATCATACACAATGGCAGGGATGAAAGATCAAATGTTTCTTGAGGCATCTGAAGAAGGTGTTTATAGAGGAAAAGGCGCCAATTTTACTGGAAGAAGATTTGCCGACATGAAATTTAAGGTTACGGCTGAAAGCCAACAAGATTTTAATGCCTGGGTTAAAAAAATAAAGACCACCAAACCTGAGTTAACTATAGAGCAAGCAAAACAACTTATGATACCCGGCACCGTTGGAAAAATGGCCTTCTCTTCTTATCCGGAAAACTTTAAAATGACGCAACTGAAAGAAGGTGTACAAAATGAACCTAAGCGAGATTAAGGATTTCCTTATAGGGGAGTTTTTTGTAACGGGAGACCCAACTATATACGCCGCACAGGTAATGATTGCCCTAACAACTATTGGGATTATCTTTACCCTTACCTACTTAAAGAAGTGGAAGTGGTTATGGCGGGAATGGTTAACCACAGTTGATCATAAAAAAATTGGAATTATGTACATTATTGTTGCTATGTTGATGCTGTTCCGCGGTGGTGCAGATGCGCTAATGATACGGACACAATTGGCTTTACCGAATATGGATTTTTTGGAAGCCCAGACATACAATGAAGTTTTCACTACTCACGGAACCATCATGTTATTATTTATGGCCATGCCATTTCTCATCGGCTTAATCAACGTGGCAATGCCTTTACAAATTGGTGCACGGGATGTTGCGTTTCCTTATTTAAATGCACTTAGTTTTTGGCTATTCTTCTCTGGAGCTATGTTATTCAATTTGTCATTCATAATCGGAGGCTCTCCCGATGCAGGATGGGTGAACTATCCACCGCTTGCAGGCGGGAATTTAAGCCCCGGACCAGAAATCAATTATTATTTAATTGGCTTGCAGATTGCTGGTATTGGAACATTGACAACCGGTATCAACTTTATCGCGACCATCTTAAAAATGAGGGCACCTGGGATGACTCTTATGCGTATGCCAATTTTCACATGGTCATCGCTGATTACATCTATCATTATCCTTTTTGCCTTTCCAGTACTGACCATTGCTCTAGCGCTATTGACGATTGACCGTCTATTCGGATCACACTTTTTTACTGTGATGGGTGAAGGTTTACCAGAAATGTATGTGAATTTGTTCTGGTTATGGGGACATCCGGAGGTCTACATTTTAATTTTGCCAGCTTTCGGTATTTTCTCAGAGGTAATCAGTACATTTGCCCGTAAAAGATTATTTGGTTACAAAGCCATGGTGTACTCAATGATTATCATTTCCCTATTGAGCTTTGTTGTATGGGTTCATCACTTTTTTACAATGGGAAGCGAACCTGCAGCAAACTCTTTCTTTTCCATTTCAACGATGGCCATTGCGATACCAACAGGGGTGAAAATTTTCAATTGGCTGCTTACCCTGTATAAAGGCAAAATTAAATTCACAACAGCCCATTTGTGGGCACTTGGATTCATGCCTAATTTTGTGATCGGTGGTGCTACAGGAGTCATGCTAGCAAGCGCCCCGGCCGATTATCAGTATCACAACAGTTATTTTCTCATTTCGCACTTCCATTATGTCTTAATTTCCGGTACAGTCTTCTCCATTTTTGCGGGACTTCATTATTGGTGGCCGAAGATGTTTGGTCATAAATTGAACGAACGACTAGGTAAATGGGCATTTTGGCTGTTTGTTGTCGGATTTAATGTAACGTTTGTTCCGATGTATATAGTTGGTCTAATGGGTATGACACGACGTGTTTATACCTACGAAGAAGGATTAGGCTGGACAACATTGAACTTTATTGAAACTTTAGGTGCTTACGCGATGGGAATTGCGTTTGCCATAATCGTTTACAACATTTACTACAGTGCTCGCTACGGAGAACGAGATAAAACTGGCGATCCATGGGACGGTCGCACACTTGAATGGTCCATCCCTTCTCCTGCTCCGGAGTACAATTTTGCTCACGTCCCTAAAGTGAAAGGGTTAGATGCCTTTTGGATAATGAAGAAAGAAAATAAGACTAAGAAAAAAGAAAAAGAACCTTACAAACCGATTCATATGCCAGACGATTCTGGGCAACCATTCATGATGTCCCTCTTTTTCTTCATATCCGGATTCGGGTTTGTATGGGAGTGGATGTGGATGGGAATCTTGGGCCTCGTAGGGGTCGGTGTGATTATGATTCTTAGAACTTTTGATAAAGATGAGGGTTATCATATCAGTTCAAGAGAAATTAAACGTCGTGAACGTGCAGCGAGGGAGGATCGAATCGATGAGTAAAGCGAACGAATCTACCATACAAAAAAATATTCCCTTAGAATATGCCAATGAAGAAGGTAGAGTTAAGATCATCGGCTTCTGGTTATTCCTTGCAGCTGAGATTGTTTTATTTGCTTCTTTGTTTGCTGTGTACCTTGTCTATCTTGACCGCACGGCTGACGGTCCGACCGCAGAGGAAATATTCGAGATCAAGGGCGTTGTTATACAAACGTTTCTTCTGTTAATTAGTAGTTTTACATCCGGCCTTGCAACCCATGAATTGCGCCGACGAAACACGAAAGGCGTAGTCGTATGGATGATCATTACATTATTGTTGGGCGTTAGCTTCCTAGGAATGGAAATTAATGAATTTATCACTTATGTTTCAGAAGGGGTCAATATTTCTACAAGTGCGTTTTGGTCAGCGTTTTTTGTTCTTGTTGGCACGCACGGAGTTCATGTAACCTTTGGAATCATATGGATTTCGTTTATTCTTGTCCAAGTTGCTAGGGAAGGCATTAACACGGTCACATCAAGAAAGCTCTTCATTGGAGGCCTTTACTGGCATTTTCTTGACGTGATGTGGATTTTTATATTTACCGCAGTCTATTTAATAGGGATGGTGCTATAAAATGAGAGAGAATATAAAATTTGAAGAGCATCATGGATTTCCCTGGAAACAAGTTATTGGTTTTGTTCTATCCATCATTTTGACGGTGGCCGCACTCTGGGTTGTTTTTTCGCTTTCCTTAACTGCGAAAGCTACGATTATAGTGATTCTAGCTTTGGCCTCAGCCCAACTGCTCGTTCAATTAATCATGTTCATGCACTTAAGTGAACACGAAAAAGCTTTCCAAATTTCAGCCTTGGTATACGGGGGTACAGTCGCATTAATTGTTGTTGGTGGATCCGTTTGGCTCATGAATGGGATGTAACTCATTATTAAACAGAGTAAGAGCCAGTTTCTATCAAACCTTTGGAACCGGCAAGGGTAACAAGTTTACTAACACTGAAATTACAGATACCTAGCTACCAACACTTCGGATAATTGGACATGTATCTCCAAAAGGGAAGACCTTCATAACAGGTTTTCCCTTTATTTTTTCATTCTTGTCTTACATATTGTCCAACCTACATCCGAATACATTCTTTAGGGATAAAAAAATGGAAGTGGCAAAGTATATTCTAACAATATGATAAATCCACAACACTTTATTCATACAACAAAAGAACGTGCGGAAAAGAAGATAAATTCTAAAAGTGGGAAAGGGGTTAAAGAGAGATGCTTTATGATGACGAAAAAAATCTTTATTTTATTGGGACTTTAGCTATATGTTCATGGTTTTTATATTTTATGATTTACTTTGATGATCTCACTTTTGTAGTAATTCTTTCTGGTATAGCATTTATTTTAATTGCAACAACAATTTTTTTCATCTCTGTACATGTATACCACAATGTAAAATCTGGACAGCAATTGGTGATATATAGTTTGCTTTTTATTGGATTTTCCCTATTATTAGTATGGTTTAATTATGCTAAACTTCAAACGATGTTTCCTAATATATTTGAACCCCTTTAATATATTAGAAATTTTCTTCAAAATCAGAGGACTTTTTAGAAATAATCCTCCCCTTTTGTCTTGTACTGATGTCCAAGGAAGGATAAGAATAAGGAAAAAACGTGTTTGGGAAGATTCGCACCCGGTAGCATCTAAGGAATTGGAATCCAGACCCGTTAATATCTTTATCCCAATCATTACAGCATTAATTCTGACCATCGGTTTATCTTGGTGGGATGGCTACAAGAAGACTGGAAGTATGTTGGATGCATTTATTAAAGCTGATGTGTCAAAATCCATGTTTATTGCGATCCTTATTTCATTGTTGGTTACATTTGGTTTACTTCTCATTGAAAAATATCCACTAAAGAAATTATTTAGTTACTTTTTTGAAGGTGGAAATAAGCTAATGCCAGCCATCTTCTATTTGCTTTAGTTTGGGGATTATCTTCAGCTACTGAAGACCTTGGCTTATCCAATTTTGTAACAGCCGCACTTGGTTGGATTCCGACAAATTTTATTCCCCCTGTTATATTTATATTAGGATCAATACTGGCCTACTTTGTTGGCTCTACATGGGGTTCTTGGGGACTTTTAATGCCCATAGGTGTGTCACTTGCAGCCACATCAGGCATCTATCTTCCTCTTACGATTGGGATTGTTTTTGCATGTGGGGTCTTTGGAGGATTAACATCTCCACTCAGTGGAACGACTGTCACTATGTCTAAAATTATGGATATGGAAATATTAGCTTATTCAAGATATAAGTTGAAACACAGCCTTACTGGGTTGATTATTGCCGTTATTCTTTATGGAGTGATTACATTTGTATTATAGTCCCGTAGGGATTCTGGATTCCATTAAGATATAAGCGTCGCGGTAATTGCCTTCTATGCGCATGCACAAAACTAACCGAAGTGTGATATGTATCAATATATATTCCTTTCTTCTTAGTTACTCTTGTTGGACATACTATATACCAACTATCCAAAAGAAATGAGGAATTTAACTTGAAAAAGGTTGGTGTTGGAGTTCTTTTAGTTAGTTTTCTTATTGTAATCATGTTCATTTTTATAAAAAGTGATAAGTCTCAGCAAAATCAAGTAAATGCAGAAAATTCAACTGAATTGGTAGGACATGAACGTCAAAAAAAAGTAAGATCAGAAATGGAACAAATTGAAAAGGAGCAAAGTAAAGATTCAAATATCTTTAGCAAAATTACTAATGAGTTAAAAGCAAAGGATTATAAAGTCCTTGAAAGTAAGGGTATTCAATACACATCAGAAAATGGATGGGAACTTTTAATTGAGATCCCTGCAAGGAACAATACTCTAAACTCGACTAAAAAAGAGATAAAAGAAATAGCAAATAAATTTCTAGAGAAAAGTGATATTTCTGAATTAAATTTTTCTGTTAAAATAAGACCCGTTGATGTAAAAAATAAGAAGAAACAGTAGTGGTTATTCTATTCCATTCTAAAAAGGAATCCTTGTTTATTCGAGGATTCCTTTTTCTTTTGTCCCAAAGAAAATCATGTGCATAGGAAGCAAATAACACGGCAGCCTGCCAAAACTTCCTTTTACCATAACTATTGTGTATACTACAAAAAAACCCTATTCTCTTCATGAATAAAGGAGGATTGGGGTTTTTACGTACCTAGTAGCAATATAAAACCGGACCACTCCTGAAATTGGACAATTCTGTGTCTTTTATCGCGATAACCTATGTGAAAATGAGTGAACCATTTATAATAAAAAACACGCATATATATACAGAATAAAGTAGAGGCTATTTCATTCGTAAAAGTAAAGCAACAAATGGGGGAGATAGGAGGCTAACTGATGGCGACCAGTATATTATTAATAGATGATCGCAAGTTGTTTCGTGAAGGAGTAAAGCATATTTTGGGTTGTGAGTCCAGCTTTGAAATCGTTGCAGAAGGAGATAACGGATCTGAGGCGCTTAGCCTAATTGAAAAAAATAACCCTGAAATTGTATTGATGGATATTAATATGGGTTTAGAAGTGATTGCTAAGATTACGAATCGCTATCCAAACGTGAAAGTTATCATTCTTTCCTTCCATAGTGAGGATCACTTCGTAACCCATGCTCTGAAAATAGGGGCCAGAGGGTACTTGTTAAAAGAAATGGATTCTGATTCTTTAATAGAAGCGATTAAAGTAGTCGATGATGGCGGATCCTATTTACATCCAAAGGTGACCCACAGTATAATTGCTGAATATCGCCGGCTATCGGCGAAATCATTCCAACCGGTAGAGTATCGTAAGCCCCTTCATCTGCTTACCAGCCGTGAGTGTGAAGTACTGCAGCTTCTACTGAACGGTTATACTAACCGTGGAATGGCTGAATCGGTTAATATCAGTGAAAAAACGGTTAAAAACCACGTAAGCCATATCTTGCAAAAAATGAAAGTCAATGACCGTACACAGGCCGTCGTCACAGCCATTAAAAACGGCTGGGTTAAAATTGTCTGAAACTAAGCAATGGAGAACGTTTTCTCCATTGCTTTTTTGTTGGAAATCCCTTATTTTTCTTCCCTTTTTATGATAAGTCCCGATACATAGAACTTCTTCCTTTTGTTCAAAATAAAGGTGTATTTCAAAAGAACTTTTAAAGGAGGATGTAACAAAATGAGTGACGATAAGTTAAATAACAAGCATTCAAAAGAACAGTTTGGGAATATAAAATCTTACCAAGAGATTAACAATGAAGTTTCTAAAAATGAGAAGTTGAAGCACAAGCAACCAACTCCTCAACCACAAGACTTTGAAGAAATTGAGTATTAAAAACTTAAGTGTACAGGACAATTTTCTATTCATCAAGGGTGACTCCCTAGACGCTAACAGATTCTACTGTATTGTTTCGAGGAGTGGTTAAAGTAGAGCAACAACAAATCTTACCAGAAGAGATAAGTGTCATTGTTATAGCAGTGCTTTTAGGGACCTTGGCAAGAGCACTGGTTTTAAAAGAGGATTATCGCCAGTATCCAAGTTACCCTAATGGCCTTTTAATTAACATTATTACAGGTTTTGTTGCTGCAGCATTAGGTGCTGTGGCTATACCAGCATTAATGAGTAAGAACTATATTGCGGTTACGTTTCTTACATTGGCACTACAACAATTTAGAGATGTACGAAAAATGGAAAAAGAAAGCTTAAGCGATCTAGAGTATACAGAGTACACCTACAGAGGAAATGCATATATAGACGGCATTGCTAAAACATTTGAATCCCGAAACTATATTGCCTTCATTACAGCTTTCTTTACTTCACTAACGATTACTATTTTACCATTTAATTTATGGGTGAATGTTATGGCAGGAATTATAACCGGATTAACTGTATTTTATTTTCTTAAACGCTTCACTAAAGGGAAAAGCATTGGGGATATCGCACAAGTTAAGCCTGGAAAGATTGAGGTCAAGAACTCAAGCCTATTTGTTGACGGGATTTTTGTTAGTAACCTTTTAGGTACTGATAATGCAGAAAAGCTATTTAAGGAGGAAGGATTAGCTGTTGTCATCTATCCAAAAGAAGATCATTTTCGAATCAATCTTGATAACTTTGGTCAGAGACAAGCAGCTCTTTTTGAAGCAACAAGAGCGCTAGGTAATAAACGTTATCATTTTTCAAGGAAAGATTATGAAAAAGGAAGAGTTGTTATAACCCTTGTGCCAATTAAGCAAGACATTGATGCTTTAATAGAAGTCGTAAAAAAATGTCCATTGCTAGAGAGTGCCAAAAAATCTCATAATGTGATGAAAACGAACTTAAAAGGGGAAGAGTAATGGGGAGAGAATCTACCTTGAAGCCTAATTATGAAATTCTAGCTTATATAACAAGAGTAAAAGAAAGACTGTTAACAAGTAATTGCCTTTGTCTATTGGCAGAATCGGAGGAATCTGCCAAAGAGATGACAGTGGATATTGCCAAAGCAATGAAAGCTGATGTTGTCCAATTAACAAATGGAGATTATATGATAATACGAGTATAAAAATTTAGATTATATGACGATCCGTTTAATTAGCTCTAAATAATTACCTACCTCCCTTTCCCCTTTTTCTTTTTTCTTTTTTCCTAAGATTATGATCCCCGATAATTAAAAATAATTCCCTTTTCGCATTGAATTAAAAACGCACCGATCCATTTAAAGTAGTTCTTTTAGGTGAATCATATTCTTTATGTGTTGCATCAATAGGTTCACCTTCTTCATGTAAATTTAATATTGGTGTTCCCCCCTTTAATAATTGACTTCCATTTTCCTAACGGTTAAAATTTTTACCCAAGGAAACTTTTTAGACCTAGTGAATAAGATAAGATTTATTAGGAATTTAAAAAATGCCCTCCATTTTTGAGGCATCTTTTAAAGTGTAAATAGGGGGAAAAATAAATATGATTGACTTTTTTTTAGATCTTAATCCAATCGTTCAGGCTCTAATCGCCACATGTTTTACATGGGGGATGACGGCCCTTGGAGCAGCCCTAGTATTTACGACTAAAACACTAAACCAAAAACTGTTAGATGGGATGCTGGGTTTCGCTGGAGGAGTTATGATCGCCGCAAGTTTTTGGTCCCTTCTTTCCCCAGCCCTTGATATGGCTGAGGCTGATGGAATACCCGCCTGGATTCCAGCAGCAGTAGGATTTTTATTAGGAGGTATATTCCTATGGGGAGTTGATAAAATTCTTCCGCATCTGCATCCTACGTCATCTATCGAAGAAGCAGAGGGGATTCACCCGAATCAAAAAAGGCGAAGTACTTTATTAGTGCTTGCGATTACGTTACACAACATACCCGAGGGGCTTGCCGTGGGTGTTGCATTTGGAGCTATCGCAGCTGGGTTCCCGTCAGCTTCCTTGGCAGGAGCTATTGCTTTAGGAATCGGAATCGGTATTCAAAACTTTCCTGAAGGAGTTGCGGTTTCGATGCCCCTTCGTAGGGATGGAATGTCACGCAGGAAGAGTTTTATGTACGGACAGTTTTCAGGGATGGTTGAGCCTGTTTCTGCCATTATAGGGGTGATGGCTGTTACATTAATCGAGCCTCTTTTACCCTATGCTCTAAGCTTTGCTGCTGGTGCAATGATATTTGTTGTTGCAGAAGAAGTCATTCCAGGTTCCCAGGAAGAGGGAAATAAAGATTTAGCATCGATGACCTTAATGATAGGTTTTACAGTAATGATGATTTTAGACGTCGCACTTGGATAAATAAACTACTCGAAAAAGCTAGGATGGTCTCAAAAAAGTAAATGTTAGTCAGAAGTACACTGCTTTAATAAATCATTCTTTATTAATTGTCTAGAACACCTGGAATACTGCTTAAAGCTAGTCGATAGAAAGCAAATGAACACAGGTAGTCAAAATAATGATGACTGCCTGTGTTTTAAAATTGTATAAAACCCTACCTCTTTTTTAGTTTGCTTATTTAACTTTATGAGATTTGAAATTAGCTATTCAGATTAGAAATACATTACTGTTCACTATTATTTTTTCTTTGAATTTCCTGTAAATCCTGAATCCGTTGTTCATCCTCTCGAAAGAATTGGACCAAGTCGATAATACGACCTAACGTTTTCGAGCTAAGATGATGTTCAATCCCTTCCACTTCCTCATAAATATTTTCCTCTTCAACACCGATAATGCGAAAAAGGCTTTCCAATAATTCATGTCTATAAAGTAGATGTTTTCCCATTTTCTTCCCAAATGGGGTAAGTGTAATTCCACGGTATTTCTCATAAATTAGGTAACCTTCTTGATCTAATTTTTGAACCATTTTTGTTACTGAGGAGGGTTGAACACCCAGAATTTCTGCAATATTGGAAACACGAGCATATCCCTTCGTTTTAATAAGTAAATAGATTTGTTCAATATAATCTTCCATGCTAGGCGTAGGCATAAAACTCCCTCCAAAATATCTAATCCTTTTTACATTATAACGAAATTAAACTCATTGTTCCTCCTCCATCAGAGGTCATAGAAGCTATTGGCTCCTTTGCTATTCTCGAATTTGAAGAAGGAGATATAAGGTCTTTATAAGATACTTGCTCTGATACTTGCTATCACTCCAGAATGAAACAAGTATATTTGATAAATATTAAACCAAAATATTCTAATAATAAAAAGATTAACGCAAGGAATTTAAAGGATTAATATAGATTAATAGAAATGCATAGACTAAACTATTAAATTGTTAGTTTAGGAGAGGTATAAATGCATAAAAAACGTATCCCAAAATCTATGCGACTAATTATCAAATATACTTTGCCTATGATTATTGCTCTATATCTAATCATTACTCTAATCACAAGTACTGGATTAAAGGAATATTTCGTTTCTCCTTTTATTTATTCCATTTCAAAGGCAGCGCCTAAGGAGACGGCACTTTTTATCATGGCGCAGGAGATGACACCTTTAAGGGTGCATTATTCTGACAAAGTAACGAAACAGTTTGACTGGATGGAAATGGTTACAGACGTAGATGTTGGAGATATTCGTAGTTTGTTAGGAAGAGAGATTCCAGGACTTGAACGTTATCACACTGAAATTGCCATAGCAGGCCAAGGAACTGATTTAAGTACTCTTCCGATAGAGTCCCCTCCACCAACAGAAGAACAATTACAGAACCAAGAAGTCAACCAAAGCCAGCTAGAATTAACTGAAGAGGAAGACCCTCCGCCCAAAAAAGAAATACCCAAAAAGTCAGTTTATATCTATCAATCACACAGCTGGGAAGCTTTTAAACCCTTAATTAAAAGTGATCTCCCTCAAGATGCATCTAGCACGAATGAAAAAGTCAATGTCATAGCAGTCGGTGCTAAACTGAAGAAAGAATTAGAAAGTCGGGGAATAGGTGTTAAACATAATAAAACAAACGTAACGAAAGGATTAAAGAAGAAAAATTGGGATTATACTCAATCATATGACTTTTCAAGAGGACTTGTCCAAAAAGCTCTTTCACAGAATGAAAGCTTATCATATTTAATTGATATTCACCGAGATTCTCAACCCAGAAGTGTTACCACGACAACGATAAACGGAAAAGACTATGCACGACTCTTTTTCGTAGTCGGTAAAGCAAGTGAAAAGTTTGGACGAAATTTAGAAGTTGCTAAGGAGATTAATGCGGCACTTGAACAAAAGTATCCCGGGATTAGCCGAGGAGTCTTTGTCAAATCGAAATTAGAAGGAAACGGGGTCTACAACCAAGATCTAACGAACCGTGCTATGTTGTTAGAGTTTGGCGGCGTTGAGAATAACTTAAACGAACTTTATAATTCGATCGAGGCTTTTGCTGAGGTTTTTTCTACCTATTATCGGGAGGATGCAGAGAAGGTAAATGCGAATTAATGTTCCCACTAAAATGAAACTATAACCAGACTGGGGATCTTGACGAACACTGTTTGCTCTAATTCTGCAATCAGATAGCAAATGTATAAAATCCACCTCAGCACTTCCATACTTTGGATGTACTGGGGTGGAGGTTCATGTTAAATAGTGTACTAATGGTATGTTTAGGTGACTGTTTTATTCGGCTTTGGCGAGATTGGATGGGGCAGATTCAGTTCCATCCAAATATACCGTTGTTACATAATAAGTGTATTTCGATGCTTTAGGATCGGTATACGTTTTGCGTTCATGTTCGGAGATGCTTGCGACTTTTTCAAAGTCTTCTCCGTTTTCACTGCGGTATACGCGGTAACCTGCTACACCATCTACACGTACGGCATGCCATGTGACGAAGGTTCCGTTTACTTCGACATTGGTTGGTGCCTTTATGTCATAATTTGTATCTTTTTGCGTTTTTTCTTTACCTTTCTCTTCGTCAAGTGATGATTTTAGCTCAGAATAAACGACGAGTCGATCCAGATACGTTCTTTTTTCATAGTTAAAGACACCTGTGCAGGTGATCAAATTAAGCCTTTTCTTGTCTGTTTTTCCGAAGATCTCTTTAATAGGTGCTTCGTCCGCTGGATAGCTTTCCAGCTTCTGGACCACGTAGGTCAGCTCTTTGCCTTCGTCGTTTGTGACGATGATTTCGTCGCCTTTTTGCAAATCTTTCAAGTAGTAGAATACAGCTGGACCTGATTGGTTATCAACGTGTCCGGCGACAACTGAATTTCCTGTATTTCCTGGTTTCGTTCCTGGCTCAAACCAGCCCACGGTTGTATCATCTTTCGGCACACCCATTTGTCCGTTATCGAGCACGCCTACTTTAGTAACAGGTGCGTTGATATCGATACTTGGGACCTTCAAATTGGTAGGGACAATACCGTTGTTTTGGTCTGGTGTTTCCGTTTCGAAATCAACATCTTTAATATCCCCTGATTCATTAATGACAGTAAATTCTTCTGATTTTAATGAGAGATCAGAATCCTCATTTCCTGAAGGAACGTTCTTGTCTGCCTGCTGAGCTGGATCATAGCGAGAGGTGAAATTTGCCCACACATTTGAGTTGTACCCCGCAAGCAAGAGGGCTGCCAAGCCTACAATTGTAAAATATGTTCTCCACTTCATATTCATCACCTTTTCTGCTTAATTTACAAAAAGAAGAGAAGGTTTCCCCTCCCATCTTGCTTATCAGTCATCCGACAGTCTTGGGAGAGTTACTTTTGAAAAACTCATAAGTAAGTTACTTGGTAGTAGTCGGCAACACAGTGACCAAATGTTTGAATCACACATTGCCAGAGAGCGTAGATCAGCTGCTGTTGCCTCTACATATCAACATATACTTAAATCTTTCGCGGAAAGTCTGGGATACTTTTTCCCTCAACTGCATAATGATCAAATATCTTTAATGTTCGTTTCGCGCGGTTAACAATTTTCCTGTTTTCCCTTTAAGGTATTGATCTGCCTTGTCTTACTTAGCTATCGTGATTTGATGACAATTGGATCACTTTTTCATATCTTTTTTGTGATGGTTGTCCTGTTCGTTTAGTAAACTAATACTTTCTGAAAAGTTTGGGGTATGTATTTATGTGATTTACTACCTCCAATGGGATGATTGAAGGTTGGAGGTACTAAAAAAAGCATCCAGTAATAATTAGAAAAGCATTTGTCCTCCAAATAAAGACAAATGCTTCTTCATTAAATACTAAGCGATATATATTTTACCTCTAAGTATTCTTCGATGCCTTCTTGCCCGCCTTCACGACCCAAACCACTTTGCTTCATACCGCCAAATGGTGCTTGGGCTGCCGATGGAATGCCATCATTCCATCCAATAATTCCGTATTCAAGTCCCTCTGAGATACGGGTGCCCCTTGATACATTTTGGGTAAAGAAATAAGCTGCAAGACCAAACGGGGTATCGTTGGCTGCTTTTACTGCTTCATCATCTTGGTCATATTTTGCAATGGGAAGAATCGGCCCAAAAGTTTCTTCATTCATAATAACCATGTCATGATTGGCATCAGCTAGTATGGTTGGCCTGTAAAAGTAAGTCCCTTTATCTGTATCTGCTTGACCTTCACCACCAGTGGTTACCCTAGCTCCTTTTTCCTGGGCATCCTTTACATGACGTCCTGCTTTTTCAAAACCTTCTTTATTGATTAAAGGGCCGACATCAATATCATCTTCAAATCCGTTGCCAACGTTAAGCTTTTCAACTTCGGCGGTCATTCGTCTAACAAGTTCGTCGTAAATACTTGATTGAGCATAAACGCGGTTAGCCGCGATACAGGTTTGGCCACTATTTCTAAACTTAGCCGCCATTAACATTTCGACGGTTTGATCGAGATCTGCATCATTACATACAATCACCGGTGCATGGCCGCCGAGTTCAAGGGAAAGTTTCATGACTTGTTCAGCGCTCTGTTTTATTAACAACTTACCGACAGGCGTTGAGCCGGTGAATGTTAACTTACGAACGCGCATATCAGACATAACCGTTTCTGAGAATTTTTCTGGATTACCATTCACGACATTGAAAACACCTTTCGGAATGCATGCTTCTTCGGCTAGTTCTGCTAGTTTCATACATGTTAAAGGTGTTTCTTCAGGTGGCTTTACGATAAATGTACAACCTGCGGCTAAAGCAGGGCCAAGTTTTCTTGTAATCATAGCTGCTGGAAAGTTCCATGGTGTAATGGCCGCAACAACGCCGACGGGTTGTTTAGTCACCTTAATACGGTGGTTTTCCCTTTTTCCAGGAACGATCCGTCCGTAGATGCGCTTACCTTCCTCGGCGTACCATTCTATGAATGAAGCCGCATATTGTACTTCTCCTTTAGATTCTTTTAACGGCTTGCCATTTTCCTTCGTCATAATTTCAGCGATTTCATCCTCATGCTCCATAATGAGGTCAAAATATTTTCTAAGCACATCACCCCGATCAGCTGCTGACTTCTTAGACCATTCAGGAAGTGCTTGAGACGCTGCTTCAATTGCTTGTTTGGCATGTTCTTCATCAGCATTAGGGACCGAACCGATGTTTTCTCCAGTTGCCGGATTAACCACTTTAACCTTATTAAAACCGTCGCCAACCCATTCACCATTAATATAGTTTAAATAGTGGAGTTGTACCATAAAACCCCTCCTTTTAAAGTATTATTAAAATTTATTTAGCATAACCTTGTTTACTTTTCCATAATTTTCGTTTTTCATACAGTTTTAGGCGTTTTCCTTTTTTTATCCATGATGAGACATTCTCCTGTTTCTGAAATTCTCTGAGGTTCAGAAAATAGTCAAAGAGAAGCATCGAGGGGGATCCCCCCCTTTGGGCCTTACGAGAACGCCAATAAAAAGTATATAAAAGAATAAATTTTTGTATTAACACCATCCTATAAGTAAAACAAAATTTTGGATGGTGAATATTTTGGATATTTTAAAGGAATTGACTGAAGCTAATGGTGCTCCGGGTTATGAAGGTCACATTCGGTCTATAATGAGACGGGTAATTGAAGATAATGGGGCACAGCTTATTAATGATCATATGGGCAGTATTCTTAAGTCCTTCCCTATCCAACAAAGCAATCTTTGATTCAAATTCAATTTCTGAAATTGCCAGAATCCTTATAATTTCACCCTTACTTACTCTTAGGTGTAATAGAACACAAATTAAATTCAGCATATTCTTTGATGTATCAACTGAAGGAAAATTATCTCCTCTCGAAACAATTTTATTTTCATAATTATAGTTAATGGTATCACTAAGCATTGTGGCATTTTTTCTCCTTTCAGAACTTACTTTTATTAGGTATCTCTTCGATGTCCCCAAAACTAAATCCTTCTTTATTAAACAATCTGGCCCTTTTCTGGAATTGGGTTTTGTTACGTTTGTAAAAGTACACCTTTACGAACAGTCTACAAATATCTTAAATCTATGAAATTAAACGTTCGTAAAAGGATGAAAATTAATTACGGACGTTCGTTGTTTTCTATATACATTTACGAACGGAAAAGGGTACAATTAAAGGAGAAAGACCAAATGAAAGAGAGGTTATCCTTTAAATGGAGAATCGGAAGTATGGATACATACGAGTGAGCAGTAAAGATCAAAGTGAGGAACGTCAAGTCGCTGCAATGAAAGAGCAAGAGATCAATAAGCGTGATATATTTATTGATAAAGTAAGTGGTAAGGATTTTCAAAGGGAACAATACCAGCTCTTAAAACGAATCCTTCGCCCGGGGGATGTGCTGTACATTCATTCCCTTGATCGTTTCGGTCGGAATAAAGAGGAGATTGTGCTGGAGTGGAATGCCATTACAAAGGAGCTTCAGGCCGACATTGTAGTATTGGACATGCCATTACTTGATACCACCCAATATAAGGACAGCATGGGAACCTTTATAGCCGATCTCGTTTTGCAAATCCTTTCTTGGATGGCGCAGGAAGAACGGGACCGGATTCGAAAACGACAGCGTGAGGGAATTGACGTGGCCATGCAAAAAGGAATAACTTTTGGCCGTCCTAAAGCAAAGATTACGGATGAGTTCATGGAAGCTTATTATGAATGGAAGAATGGCAAGATTACAGCAACGCGGGCCATGGAGCAAGCAGAAGTTAAAAAGACCACTTTTTATAAATTGGTCAAACAACTTGAGGAAAGCCAGGTGTAACAGTTTTTATAATACGCGAAGTGGAGTAAAAAACAACTTTATAACCCAAAACCTTCATTATAATAGCTGTTAAATAATTCAATTATAAGACGACACAATAGATCGGGGAAGTTCCATAGATTCGATATTACATAAAAGATTCTCCTCTTACATAAGACAGGAGAATCTTTTTATGTTGTAGCATTGTATTTCTGTTTTATTGGATGTGCCCAGTCAGGCAGGTCGTTGGCTACAAAAGTTATACGGCCATTGGAGGTTTCTAAAACTAGTTCTCCATCTGATTTACTGTTATCGATGACGACGAGATTGTCAACGAGATACAAATTGCGAAGTAAATTTTCTTTGGAAGTCGAATCTCTTTTCAAAATGTCTTTTGTCGGGATATGATGCCCACCATTTCTTACACGTAAGGCCACTCGTTCAATGTTTTGTTCTACGTGGCCCAGTCCAACGTAAAACATTGTGACTTCAAAGCCTTTTTCTCTGGCTTTGTTCATTTGGTGGATAGCATTTTTCCCAGCAAGCGTCGTTTCAATCGAAAAGCTCTTCTCTTCCTCAATACACTCATAGACTAATTTTACTGCTGCTTTTCCTGCTGCGAATTGTTTGGTCTCGGGTGCTTGCGGATTCAACCTGCGAGCAATGGAATCCGGATCAATATTGATGTCTATACCTAACTTATCGATTAACAGGTTACGTAACGTGCTTTTTCCACTCCCATTGTTTCCAGCAAAGATATACATCATGGGAGGGAGCTTGGCGGACCTCATTAATTATCACCATTTGGCTTTTTGTCAAAATTCACAATGGTTCCATCCGGATATTCTTTCACGAGTCCGTCTTCTGTTTCGTAAACAATATATGTGTTATTTGCTTTAGCATCGATTTTTGCTCGATCACCCGTCATTTTCACCCATTTATCTACCCAAGCATATTTCCTTCCTTGGGATTCGCCTTCACGCTCTAGCATATAAAACACCACCTTTGTTTTATATATAAATTATATCAGACGAAATTACTGCTGTCATAAGTGTTCGTTTTTGATACAATCACTCAACGACTCAAATCAAATAATTTTTCATCCTTGTACCAGCATCCGTTAAGTTTCAAAATCCGTACCAAAAACAAAGTATCATTATATACACTAATCATCCTTTTTGATAACATATAAGTAATGAATTTCAAAAGGAGTTACAAAATATGTTATTTGGATATGCCCGAGTCAGTACAAAGGATCAAAATTTACATATGCAGTTTGATGCATTAAAGCAATATGGTGTAGAAGGGAAAAATATCTATTCGGAAAAAATTACCGGAACAAAAAAAGATCGTCCAGCATTCACGGAAATGATGAAGTATCTACGTGAAGGAGATACGGTAGTTGTTTATAAACTCGACCGAATTGGTCGTAGCACAAAACACCTGGTAGATCTAGTCAACGACTTTCAGGATAAAGGCATCAACTTTGTATCCATTAATGAAAATATTGATACCACAACAGCGATGGGAAAATTAGTGTTTACGATTTTTAGTGGATTAGCGCAGTTTGAACGTGACATTATATCTGAACGAACGAGATCTGGTTTAGATGCTGCAAGAGCTCGGGGACGAAAAGGTGGTCGACCAAAAAAAGACCAATCCAAACTGGATATGGCCTTTCGAATGTATGATAGTAAAGAGTATAGTATAGAGGAAATACTGTATGCAGCTGACGTTAGCAGAGCTACCTTTTATAGATATTTAAGTAGTCGTTAACAGCCGGTTTCATTTATGTAACAAAGGTAGAATTATTAAATTCATTATTTCAAATATGGACTTAGGCTGATTCTTAATGAAGTAGACTTCTCACTTTCTTGGGGCGAGAGGTAGTTCATTACCTGCTTTCTTGTTTAAAATATTCCTTAAGGACTTGTTTATGTTCTTTGAATTTTCTGCTTTTACTACTAAAGTAATCTAGTAAACCCTTACGATCATAGTAGATACTAGAGGGAAAATTACGCTTTAATAGTGGCTTCATTTTTTTACTATTATTTTTCTTCTCTAAGTAATTTATTGCGTCTTGCGAAAAACTACCAGAAGTAATAAATACCGGAATAATTGTTTTACCACTATCCTTTTTAATGATAGAGCATGTTCTCTCAAAAAATTTTTTAACGCTGTCCGGCTCTTTTTCGTGTTCACCTAATTTAACTTCTTTTCCTTCATCGTACCCCTTAACTTCACAAGCTATAATCTCATCTACATCTTCACAGACTATGTCGCATTCGCACTTTCGTCCTTCAAGATCCTTATAGCGAAGCCCTATACTAGTTTTATAACCAGCATCATTGAATATAGAAGCCACTAAAAAATTAAAAACGTAACCCTTTAAGTTTCCAAAATCGCCATCTCTTCCTGACTTATTTGCATTATCAAGTATCGTGGATAACTTTTGCGGATCTACCTTTTCTGGGTCGATTTCTTGGAGCTCTTGGAGTGACTGAGCTAATTTCGTTCCAAATACGTCACTTAGTTTCATAATAAGTATTCCGCGCTCTCTAGCAAGTTTATATGCATCTTTTTCAACAGTATCTACAAAGCAAATGGGAATAACTTTTAGATTTTTATTCGACTTTATTGGACCACAATAGTTATCTACCCTACTAATGAAACCTGTAATATCATGACGTTTAGTGGTTCGGTGCAATATAGACTCAATTAAGACCGGGGATCCTGCTTTATTCCGAGTAGGCTCAAACAACTCATCTTTTTGATTTGTCCGATATAGTCCCCACAAGTATGTATAACTTATAGCATCAAAATAGAAACCATTGTATCCAATGTTATAATCTTGTATATCTCTAGTGTAAGAGTTTTCCCAACCAATTAAGTTCATACTTTCTAGCCATTTCAGAAGATCATCAGTTAAGCCTTTAGTAAAGGATAATTTTTGTTTCCTTTTACTTATAGCAACTAATATATCCGTTTTTTGGGGAAACCATTTTTCGGATGCAACTACCACCGGGATGTGTTCATGATGTTTCAATTCCTCAACAATCCCAAGGGATTTCAAATCATTGAATAGGTTGGTTGCCGACTTACGTGAAGATTGGGATGAATCAACTACCCCAGAAGAAATTTTTGCAAATTCGGACCATAACAAGAATCCATTTTCTTCTACTAAGGCTTGATATATTCTATTAAGTGTTGATGAATGATCTGGCATTATTTTTTTTAACTTTGCTTTTAAATCATGAAAAGGAAGGTAGTAGATCAACTCTTGATGTCTTAACTTGACGGGATCAGTGCTAAGGAATTCTCCACTGTTTTTCAACCTGTTTATGATGGCTCTAGCATTCCCCTCCTTAATCCCTTGTCTTTCAACAAGAATTTTGCGAAATTCACTGCCCAAAAGGGGACCTTTTTCTTTTAATATCTGAATACAACTATCTTTATATTTTTTTCCCAACTATACAACCTCCTTTATTTTGTAACACTATGCTTATTATAGATTATAAATATATAAAGGGTAAGATTTCACAAGGATTTTAGGCTGATATAGAGGGGTTTTGGCGTGACAATCAGGAGAAAATAATTGTAACGTATGAGAGTAAGGCATACGCAGATTGCGTTTGTGCTCCAAACCATAAAAATAAAATTAAGCTTTTAATACTTTGTATTATGTTTTGTACAATGCTAATGGTTTAAATTTCATAGCAGGCTTTATTGCGTAAATATCCTGTTCAGTAGAAAAAAACTTTGTCATCATTGGATTATCAATACTTTGATTAAACTGCTTTATAAACTGTTTTATTTCTTTGCTTCTCATTACCTCTAACATCCCAGTTTCAGTAAGGTCAAATACAATTTCTTTCTCAGAAGTCTCAATTTTTTTATCAATTTTACCTATTACAGTGAATTTTTCAGTATTTAAATCCTTTAATTCTACGTCTTCATCTAAGAACCTCTTTTTTATCTCAGACACAAAATAGTATTTATTATTATCTGGCGAAAAGTTGGGTTTAAGAATAATTTTTTGTGATTTCTTATCCTCAATAGTTTCAGCATGATCTACGTATTCATTAAATTGTTCATCATTCCCAGGATTAAATATAGACTTTTTTCCAAGTTTCCTTGTAAACTCAGTGAATAAATATAGATTTGATACCTTTAATTCACAATCGAACTTAATAAATTGATTTTCGGATAGTTGTCCCCAAGATTCTCTATCTAATTTTTCTTTTATATCAATCATTGCAGGTTCCAAATACTTTACCAAACGAGAAAGTTGTGAAACCTCATTTAAGGTCTTGAATTCTTCAATTTTAATTTTTTCAGATTTTCCATCCCTTCGATAAGAAAAATCAGGAAGTGGAACTCCTAGAGTACTAGATAAAATTTCGCCAAGAGCTCCTGTTGAAATTTCGAATGAATGATTTGGACTTCCTTCCATTTTATTTTCATATTTATATTGCGTTAAACCATCTTCTATCTGGGTTAGATAATTTCCAGATAGCTTACTGTCTAAATAATAGAACTCCCGAAGTTCGCTCAAAAGAAACACTCCTACATATATTGGATTTATAACGAAATTATACCACACGATTACTCAATGGCCTTACGGTAGGAACTTTTTTCACTGAACTACTTATAAAACATAAAAAGATTTACGGGATGACTGAACAACTCTGAATGAACATTTTAAACCTTGACATTACAGGGTTTTATTTTGTTTATGCAGGGTGTACTCTAATTGAACAATAAAAAAGACCGAATGGAAAAAACCATTCAGTCTCACATATGAATTTTTCAACTAAAGTGGTAGATTTGCTATATTTTCCAAAGTATCCCCTCAATCTACGTACCCCTTTAGGACACATCTTTTTTGGACGGCGAAAAAACTAGTTCGCAGTCCTTACAATAAAGGTGAAGAAACATTTTGTCTCTTAACCAGATTAAAGTAGTTAGTATTACCGCGAAAATCAATACGCTAAGAATATCGAATATATAAAATGTTGAGATATATGCTACTCCAATAGATATACCTACTATGAAAATGGATCCAAAACAACCTAAGGAACCGCGCTCACCTACTCTACGACTATTGCATCTGGGGCACCTCTGCCACTCCAAAATAATCACCTCTTCCAATCAGGAAACTGTATATTTTTTCTTTCGTCCTGACTTTTTATTATCAAACTCAAAATTGATTTTTCCGGCTGCTGCATCCTCCCATATGAGATAGGCATCAAAGGACTTTCCCTTTTTGCTTGCAAATCCCTTGATGAGATTGGTCTTCCCTTTAGCCAATAACTTTCTAATGTTAGCTTCAGATATATTTTTGCTTGCTATCTTTTTCGGAAATGTGAAACGGCAGTCGTTTTTATATTCTGTGCAACCGAAAAATTTACGTTTATCAACTATATTCCCTTTTCGACAAGACGGGCATTTCCCGAGACTACTTTCTTCCTTCGATTCTTCAATCCTCTGTTCAATGGTTGTTGCATCCAACGCTTCAGGCGTTTTATTAATTAATTCATGGATGAATTTATCGATGTTTTTTAGGAAGCCCTCTTTCGTTTTTTGCCCCTCACCGATCAGCCGCAAAAACTGCTCCCATTTGGCTGTCATTTCAGCTTTTGATAAAAGTGTCCCTTCTACCGACTGACAGAGGATTTCACCTTTCTTTGTGACCTTTACTTTATTTTTCTTAACGCTGATATACTCCTGTTTTTTCAAGGTTTCAATGATATTCGCCCTGGTTGCTTCGGTGCCGAGTCCTTCAATATCCTTTAAAATTTGCTGTGATTCACTATCGTCAATCGCTTTACCGCAGGTTTTCATCATATTAATGAGCTGACCTTCCGTATATGGTTTTGGGGGCTGCGTCATACCATCCTTAATTTCAGGTTTAACAAGTGCGCTCTCACCTTCCGTTAATGGTGGTAACTTTGTCTCCTGCTCCCGATCAACATTTTTGCTTTGTTCATTGGCAAACAACGCTTTCCATCCTCTGTCTTTTTCGACTTTACCTTTTGCATGGAAAACGACCCCTTTTACATCAACTTCAGCCTTTGTCTCTTCATAAAGGTAGTCCGGTGCAAACATGGCCAATGTATTAAGAAGAACTTCAAAGTAAATATTCTTTTCTTTTTCATTGAGTCCATCAATGGTTTGCGTTTTGGGAATCGTCTTTGTTGGAATAATGGCATGATACGTTAACAGCTTTTTTTCGTAAAGGTTTTGCATGATTTTCAATACGTCCGTTGGACTGTATTTCCACTTTTTATTTGCCTTTGTCTGCAAGGTGGAAAGACTGTGCAATTTAGGGGATTTGGTTTTCTTAGATTCTTTGGTGAGCTTTGTAATCGTGGTGTTTTCTTCGGATTGTAAACCTTGATCTTTCATGAAATTTATTAGGTCATCTTTTTTGGAAAAACGATCTTTATATTTTGCTTGGAAGGTACCGTTTTTAACTTTGATATTCGCGAAAAGTTCATAAAACGGTTCCGGCTTGAAATGATGTATTTCCTGTTGTCGAGTGTAGATCAAATATAACGTTGGTGTCTGAACCCTTCCCAAACTGAAGGTTTCCCGAATACCCTTTTTCTGTAACAGTAATGAATATAAAGGGGAAGCATTCATACCCACGATCCATTCACCAATTTGTCGAGCTTGAGCTTCTTCATAGATAGGCAAATACTTGTTTCCATAATGAAGGGTTTGAAATCCTTTTTGAATTTCCTCACCTCTAACGAATTAATCCATAACCGTTTTGTAGGTTTATTTTCAGCTCCGGCCTTCCGAATAATACTGCGAGCAATATTTTCCCCTTCACGATCAGCATCAGTAGCCACGACAATTTCACTTGCTTTCTGTAGTAAGCCCTTCACAATATTGAATTGTTTTTTCTTATCTTTGGGCACCTCAAATTTGTAATGGTCTGGAAGAATGGGAAGATGCTCTAAACTCCATCTTTCCCACTCCTTTTTATAAGCACCAGGCATCTTTAAAGAAACAAGATGACCGAACCCCCATGTAATCACAGCTTTGTTATTAAAGTAACGGCGATCATTCACTTCAATATACCCGTCTTTTTTGCTCGTGTGTTGGAAAGCATCTGCATAAGCCTTAGCCTGACTCGGTTTTTCTGCGAGGATTAATACGTATCCCACTTTAAATCAATCTCCTTGTTTAAAAAGTTATCGTAACCCTTTACGCTTACGTTGACTTTGCAGACGATTCATTTCTTGCAGTTTTTCTCGTTCATCATAATCAGCTTGCTTTAAACTGTTCTCCACAATGTTTTGAGTTGCCTGAACCATGCTAGATAATGAAGTCATTTGCCTTGTATCATTAAAGGAAATATAGTCTTGATGTTTACCTTCATAAGAAGATAAAATATCCTCTAATTTCGACTTCGTATCCGCATCAAAATCTTTTGTTTCCAAACATTCAGCAATAAAATAATGCTGAATGGATGCACTGCCGGAAAGGATGTCAGCGAACCTTGTTTCAGTGTCAGCTTCCGTGTTTAGATGACCGTTTTGATAATCATGAAGCAAGTCAATGATTTGTGCTTTTTCATCGGTGCTAAACTTGAATATCTCGCTAGGATGACCTTCACCATTCAATGGCACGGTCTTATTAAAATACTCATTGTAGCCGACAACTAATTCCTTTTCATTGATGGTCATTTGCTTGCTAACATCTTGGTCATACATCCGAGTGATTTGGTCGTTATAATACGTTTCTAAAAAGTTAACAGCATGCTTCGTTGATTGTAGCGTTTCATGTGTTGATCGGATGTCATTTTGTACTTCTGGTGTAAGCCTTTCGAATGTTCTAGGCTTATTAAAATCGACTCTGTATTTAAGAAGTAAAGCTTCAAATTGATTGGTCAACTGATCTTTTCTTGTAATTAAAGTTTCATAAGAATAATGACGATTTTGAACCAGTTTAGATAACTCGTGATTGACTTCTTCTTGTTGACCCTCTTTTAAAATCTTCATCGTTTCATCTTGGTCAAAAATTTTATTTTCCTTCACTGATACATCAACTAAATATTTCGCAGAAAAATCATTGTACATCTCTTTTGATAATGCAGGATAATGTTTTTCGATGAAACGGTTTGCTTCTTTGTTTAAAATGTTATCAACCACTTCTAACTTATCTTTAATGCTTTTAATTTTTTGCAGTGTTTCACGATTATCACTTTGCCCATTTTTCGTCAAAGTTGAATGTTTCCATCTGGCTAGCATCTTTTCTTTTTCATTAATATTTCTAAAAGAAACAAACATTTTTAATGACTTTGCAGATTTAGAAATTTCCTTTTTCTCTTTCGGAGAAAAGGAACGGGAAAGTTGTTCGGATTTTTCGAGTTTTTGTTTTTCCTGTTTATATTCATTTAACAACTGTACTTTGTCATTATGTCTTTTCACTTGTTTATTAACGGCTACACGATCTGATTCATCACCCATTTTACGTGCTTGATATCCTTCATGAATCGTTGGAACAGTTTCTTTATTAAGAGACTCATGAGAACGATGAGTTATTGTTTCGTTGATATCGTTTTGATCTAACGATTGATTGGCATAATCTGCCCATTGTTTACGCCACTTTCTAAAAGTATCACGGTCGCCCCAATTGTTTTTATTGATTCGTTTTTGTTTGCCATTTTCTAATTTAACTTTCGATGCTTTAGCATCCCATTCTCCATTTTCTTTAAACCCTCTTGTAGTCAGCATGACATGAAAATGCGGATTATTTACATCGTCACGATGAATGGATAGATCGGCAACCATACCCTCATCGACAAATACTTCTTGGACAAATTTCTTTGCTAACTTAGTCTGTTCTTCATTGCTTAATTCAACAGGTAATGCCACGTTGAACTCTCTTGCTAATTGGGCATTTTTTTGATTTTCAACTTTTTCAACTTCATTCCATAATTGCTCTCTGTTGTTTGCCCATTCAGGTGCATGTTTAGGCTTCATCATAAATGATTCAGGTTGTACTATACGTTTGTATTCATTGGTTTTATTGTATCTTTCACTATGTAATTTATCACCAGAACGATAAGCAGCCGCAGCCGTTGCAGATTGTCCCTTACCTCTTGAAATCATTTGACCTGAAAAATGATAAATAGCCATAACATACATCCTCCTTTCTTTTTCAACATGAGCGAAGCGAATTTTACCACATATCATTTGAGGGCGTTATCCTTCTCAAACGTTAGTTTGACAGGTACTGGCGCACCGTTAAAAACGGTGCATAAGTGCGCCCTTCGTTCATTGAACTTGGGAACATTATAGCAAACAGGGAAAATTATTGCAATATTATTTGAATTATGCCACAATAAAATAAAACCCCAAAGGAGCGATTAACTGATGGCAAATAGAATTAAAAGTAAGCAAGAGAAAATCGAAGAACTTCAAAAACAAATCAAAGAAGAAAAACTGAAGTTTGAAAATAAAATTGGTAAACAATTTTTAAAAACATTTAACCTAGATTATGAAGATGAAAAAAAAGCAATTGAACTAATTAGTTACCTTAAAGATCAATTTGACGAACAAAATTCAAATTTAGAAACATCATCTTCAGATCAATACGCAAAACAATATTAAGGTAATTATTCATGAATAAGATTGATCGAATCCAAGCAAAAATTAATGAATTGGAACTTGAAATCAGTCGTGATCGTCAAAAGGTCGAATCAAAAGAACGTAGAGAACGAACCAGAAGAATTATCCAAAAAGGTGCTTTACTTGAAAAGTATTTTGAATGTGAACATTTATCCATTGAAGATACAGAGGCATTACTTAAAATGTTTTCTCAATACGTCAATCAAAATAAACCCAACAAATATCATCCCTCTAATGTTAATCTATAAATCTTACATCATGGAGTCATAATTTGAATTGAATAGTGAAAACTCGTCAGTGTTTTTTCCTTGTTTTCATGGTTGCTTCAGCAACCAATAAGCAGGCTCGATGCCTGCTTTTTAAACCAAAGAAAAACCTTAGTTTTTCATCCATGCGTAACAGTTTACCCGGTCAGAATCGAAACCGGGTAAACAGCGTTTATCATTCAATTTCCTCTAACAATTTATTGTATAACCTTTCTCCATCATCCCAAGTATAGCTACTTAGAAATTCACTTATATTCATTCCTTCAGTGTTTTGTTTCAACCAATTTTCAGAGACTTCAAAACTTCCTTTGTAAGTATTTATTGTTACTGTTTTGTTCGTTTTATATTTCATCTTCTTCAATCTCCTTTATTCCCCTCAAAGGAATCACCATGAAGGGGAATTTTTAATATTTAAATGTTAGGCCCTGAATGTAGTCACTGGCTTTTTGCGCTTGTTGAGACGCCCTTATAATTAATGTTTTATCATTCTTTAATGCTCGCAACCATGATTGAATATACGATGCGCTGTTATCAATTGTTGTATTTTCTATTCCCGTTACTCCACACAACATGGAAGCCCCAAGCTCTGCAATTAATTCTTCTTTGCTGTAGTTTTCACTCCCGAATTTTATAGTCCCTGTGATACCTTCCCTGCTTAATCTTTCTTTGTGTCCAGTTGAGTGAATAAGTTCATGAAACAGCGTACTATAATACTTGTTTACATCCTCGAAATCTTTTATAGGTGGGACATTAACTTTATCTTCGAAAGGCTTGTAATATGCGGCACCAGATATAAAACTAAAGGACGGCGCATTTACATATTCCCGTTTAATTTTTTCAGCTTCTTCGATGGGATTATGATTGTAACTTTCTGTGTCTCGTTTACTTTCTAACCCTTCAACTTGTGTATTAATTTCAAAGACCCGATAATAACGTAAAAATGGGATCTTTTTTTCTTTTTCTGTTTCTTCATCCTCAACCTCTAACCACTTCCAAAAAACAACGATTTGGCTTTTCTCTCCCTTTTTAACCTTTCCCCCACTCTCTTTTATTTGTTTAAATGTGGCGTACTCTCCACCCTCTAAAAGCATGGTATTAATGCCGCGATATGGATTTTGTGTTTTCCAATTAATAGCTACACCATTTTTAAAAGGTTTTTTCCAAGGGACTGTCCCTTCCTCCAACTTCTTTATGATCTGATTCGTAATCATTTCATAGATTTTTTTACTCATTACCGTTCACCACCTTTCTTTTCTATTTCAACAACCAGACCTTTTCCTACCCAAGACAAGGGAACTTTGTTTCCATCGGTTTGTTCATACTGCACACACCATGCAGATTTACCTTCTATCCTTTCAGCATTGCGACTTCCCCCTTTTTTGGTATGAACAAAATATTTTCCTTTGTCTGCTTTGGCACTATTGAAATTTACTATCATTTGCTTTTCGCTCCTTTGAAATTATTTTTGATTTTTGTAACTCCGAAACGGAGTAAGTCCCCTAAAGGGGATTATTTTTCCCTTTTGCTATGGAGAATCTCACAACCCCTATATGAAACTGTCAATAAAACATGGAATACCGTAGCGAAAGCGAAGGCTATGCCGTGAAAGTTTATTGATGGTTTCATAATCTTCTTAGCTTCCAATGGGGAAAGGCATACGGTACCTGCCCCATTGGAAGGTTAGAAGATTTAGGGCGTTGTACGATTCGGAGTGCAAAAGGAAAAATAACCATAATAAAAAGCAGGCGTAGCCTGCTATCCCTTTTGAACGGTCTTGATGGTTTTGTCATCGTTCACCCGTTAAGAAATCGACAGGAACTTATCGGACTGTTTTTGCTTCACGACCTACCCCTTTGCTACAGCCCGTTGTTATCGACGATTTTAGAGGGAAGCGAGATACACCAATTTGTTAGATAGCGTACTTGGCTATCTTAGAAACTGGTAGTAGACCCTTTGGGTGACCCCTATAAACTTATTCTTCACTCCAATAAGATTTAGAAATAAATTTAAAATCACAATTATGATTAGATTTAGTATTAATTTTAATTTTATGGTTAGATTCAATAAAAGTACTTATGTAAGTGTTGACTTTAGAGTTAGTCAAAGTATAATAATAAGTAACAACATTAAATATAATTTGAGAGGTGGTATTAATTTGGGTACTGTTATTTGTATTAATAACAACAAAGGCGGTTCGTTGAAAACGACAACAGCAACGAATTTGGCAGGAGTTTTAGCTACCGAAAAAAAGAAAGTCCTCATCATTGATGCGGACAATCAGTCGAATGTTGCACTAACCTTCGGCTTTAATCCAGATAATGATTTTGAACAGGGATTATACAATGTATTGCTTGAAGAAACGGACCCTAAAGAAGTCATTGTAAAGGCGCATGATTATATTGATATTTTACCTGCTAATGATGATTTAGTAGGATTTGACTTCGGAGTGATCGGAGACAGAGATCAATACCCTGAACCATTTACCATCATGAAAAAGACATGTGCTAAATTAAAAAATGAGTACGATTATATTTTTATAGATACGCCACCTTCTTTGTCCCTGATGGTCGGCAACGCCTTTACATTTGCTGATGAAGTGTTGATTCCTTACAATCCAGAATCATACTCAATGAGATCGTTAATAAAAGTGCTGCAAACCATTGAAGATTTTAAAGAGCAATATAATCCTGACCTAAACTTGCTCGGTGTGTTTGCAACAATGGTGAATTACCAAACAACACTGCACCAAGAAGTCATGCAAGAAACACGCAGATACGCCATAGAAAATGGCGTGAAAATGTTTGATACGTATATTCCTTCAACCATCCGATTTGCAAGTTCCGTGGCGTATGATAATTTACCTGCTACCCTGGGTAAAAATATACAAAAAGCAAATGTCTATTTTGAACTATGGAAGGAGATCAATGAGGATGAGTAATAAAAAAGGGTTGGCCGGATTTGGAAAAGTCGCTAATACTGATAAGAATAAGAACACTAACACTAATACAAATAATGAAACGGATAATAACACTGAATCTAAAAACAATAAGAACGTCAAAGATAATTCTAATATAAGTTTTAAATCCAGTACTAATAATAACTCTAAGTCTAATTCTAGTACTGAAAATAAAACTAATGAAAGTGTTAACACTAATACTAATGATAATAATGAAACCAGTTCTAACACTAACAACATAGAAAGTATTGTTTCTGCGGTCACAGGAAAAGAGAAGCCAGTAAAGAAACGGCAAGTGAGTATTCATCTCGATGAGGATATCGCAAAAGAATTTGAGAAATTCGGAAAGAAGCACGGGAAAGGGGCACGATCTAACCTCGTTAATGAGTTCTTGAAATCCGTTTTTAAGTCATAGATGAGAGGTACCTGAATGACTAAAAAAAGAGCAGCATTAAAAGCATTCAATAGAAGGTATGAAGAAACAATTACATGTGGTTTATCAACCGGAGAAAAGGATCGTCGTTTTGCCACGCTCATGACGGAAATGGAACAAGCATTTAATATTCCAATGCTGAAAAATCAGGAATGGGAAAGAGAAAACAGAGCTGTCATTGCTTTGTATAGAAAAGTGTCTCGTAGTAGAACGACTTAGCAAAAGGAAAGGGGAAATAAGGTAATGGGAACTAGCGAAAAGAAGAAGTACGGGTATATCCACAAAATAGGGGAAAACATTTCGATTTGTTTTCTTGATGGAAAAGTGATGAAAGGGAAGTTACTGAAAGTATTCCAGTATGAAATCATTCTGGAAACGGAAAAGAACGGAGAGGCTGTAGAAGTGACCGTTTTCAAAGGGGCCGTTAAGTATATTATTTAGCACTAATGTAAGTGTTAACATCAATACTCATATTAGTACTGAAATCGAATCTAATATGAATACTAATAACAATATTAAATTTAATTTTAAATGTAGATGTTTTTTATAAATTAAAACTACAAATCATTGTATAAGCCCCATTTAACAATGGTTACATGTTATAATTAATGTACAATGGTTCGGTTTTTCTCAAGGTCGGGGTCGGCGCATTCCTGCTGTTTGTCGTGTCTTTTGGACATGTCGGATGCAAAGGGGGTGTTAGCCTTTGACAACCTTTGAAGTTCTATTTTTGATGATCGCCTTCGCAACACTTGTTGTTACGATCATAAACCATAAAAAATAGACCCCACCTTCTGAGTTAGCGGCTCGTGGTGAGGTCTGTTCCTTACTGCTCCGTCCCCCCTTGTAGGGGAACTGATCATATTGTATTTAGACCGTATGGTGTTAGTAGCACCTGCGGTCTTTCTTTATTTTATGATTATTTGTTGTTTCTATGCTTATTATACCACGGACAGCAACTTTGTACACCTGAACGACCTAAACCGCCCTTGAGTAGTTTGTTTCAGCCTTTCCTTAATGGGAAAGGCTGCTTGCCTATATCATGTTCAATAGCACTAACAACAGACCCCCTTATGTGATGGCAAAAGGACACCATTAAAGCCTTATCCTCTTGATAGTTCGGTCTGTTGTGACCTGCGTTGTTAAAGCACCGTGGGCCTTCTTAATTTAGCTACTTCTATGTTTAGTGTACCTCGAAAACAGGACATATACACATTTCCTATACTTAAGAACATGTTATTCATCCCATGTTCGAACTTTTGGTTTATAAGGTTTTGCTAAGGAGCCATAGAAGTATTCTTGCAGCATATTTTTTGTATGTTCCCGGAGTTGGCTAGACGAAAGCTCAATAATCCCGTCCTGGTCTCTTGTAGTCCATTTGTATTGTAATACTTCACCTTTTTGATTCAACTGTTTGATATCTACATGATAAACCGAATACATTTGTTGTTTCACATGGTTGAGATCAGTTTGTACGGATTCGATAACCGAATCCACTTTGTCTAAGTAGACATTCCTCATTTTGAATTCTTGGAAAAGCTTTTTATCATTCTTTAGCACTTTTATGACAAGGGGGAAAATAATACATTTCATCAAGATATCTTCCCATGTCTTGATTCATACTAATCACCTTTTTGTATCTTAATTTCACAATATAGCTAGAAGAGGTGCTGCCTGATTAATCGTTGCCTTCTAAATCCTTCCGTCGTCGGTAATATCAACTTCTTCATACAATCCTTTTCCTGTTTGTTTTTTCAGGATTTCGCTTTGTTTTTCCTCTATCTGCCACAATCGTTCAAATTCACTTTGCTTTTCTTCTTCAGTCATTATTCTTTCGAATCATAAAATCCCTCCACAAAGGTGGATTAATGAAGTTTCGTCCCATCTCAATAAATATTGATAGGGTGCAAATTGCCATTTTAGGCTTTATAGGCGTTTTTAAACAATTCCCCTTATAAATAACCCTTATTTAGACATAAAACACCACACATAGCAAATATGGGCGTTTTAAGCGTCAATCATGGTGAACGTAAATACTCAATCTTTTCAGGGGCCTCCTCTGTCCACTGAATAAATTTATGTTTCCTGAAGAGTTAGCACCTGGTAGACATCCTTTTCATCACGTCCAGTCCAAGGCACAGCACGCCTATGGACGGGGATCGACCGTGTACACCGCAATTATAGATGATACCAGTGTTTTTCTTCCAATATTAGAAAGCATGGTTCACCCGTCCTGTTTAACCGATCATAATAATTCATTATTTGCTTTTTCAACAGCTTCAGTTATCTATTTATTGTAAAGGGTTATTGCTATTACCTTTTAAGAATTGAATGAAACCATCTGTATCTATAGAAACACTATAGCCTTCATAGTTAAATGGTTTATCTTCTAAATAAATATCTATCATTTTTCCAATCATTAAGTCATCTTCTATTCCCAATTGGTTAGATATATATACCTTGAGTTGATCGTCTATCAACATAATAACATCACCTTCAGGGGATGGAGTTTTTGTTTCTTTTAATACGTATCTATTTTTTCTTATTAAGTCCAAACAATTAAAAATAGAGTATTTATCCATTACATTTTTCTCCTTACGGACTTATTAGGATTCTTCTAACCAGTTATAATAAAGGGTTGATCTTAACTGCTGTCTTGCTCGTTTTCTTTCAACATCTTCATCTTGATCCCGTTGGACTTGTTCATGATGATTTTTTCTGATGCCCTTATTTTTTTTGATTATAGCAAGACCCTTAGCAAAGAATTTACTAAAAACTGTAATACTTCCCTTGTCAAGTTGCTCTATAACTCGTTGCCATTGTATATCAAGATCGGCCCTTGTGAATGATGTGATTTCAAGCTCGGAACATTTAATAATGGTGTCTTCAATATCCCGATGGTTAACTTTCTTATTGTCAAGGTAATCATAGAGATATTGATAACTACTATTTTCATTGAATAAGAGATTTAGTTTTTTTATGTTCTCATCATCATCAATATTTTTTTTAGGTGATTCTCTATGTATGGTGTTATCTCTATCTATTGATGATGATGAATTATTTAAAACATTATTACTTTCATTTGATACATTACTAGATTCATTTGATACATTATTGGGTTTTATTTTTGAAACGGTCAACCGTTTTACTTTTGAAACGGTTACCGTTTTACTTTTGAAACGGTTTAAGTGGTATTTACCTACCGTTTTATTTTTAAAACGGTTAGAAGTTGTGTCCTTTTCTATTTTTGGACGTCCTCCTTTTTTGCCGAACTTGGTTCCACTTGATTTATAGTCTGTTTCGTAATCACGTAGTTTTTCTAATGGTTTAATAGCAAGCCCATAATCATTTTGAGGATATTCATATATAATGACATTCACAGGTTTTTGAGTTTTTCTTGTTGATGCTTCATATTCAATGAGATCAACAAGCCCATAATTCCAGAGGGGTTTTATCAATCGGTAAAATTTTGCCTTACTCATTCCTAAGTGTTTTTTGGCTAAAGATTCAATATCATAAGGTACTATATCTTGGATTCTCTCTGGATCACGACGGTCGGCATGGGTTAATAATTTCAACCAGAGTACAAATGATTTTTCTCCTAATTTGTCAACCCAATCGTCCATTGCAACAAAGTGAAGTTGCGGTAACCGTAATTCTCCTCTTGGTTTCTTTGGCTTTGTTAAAATTGCTGTTTGATTTTCCATTATAAAAACCTCCATTTTTTGTTCCCTGCGCTAATAACGCCCAAAATGTGACAAGGAAAAAACAGAGGTTTTATCTTCACTTTCATGAATATTTCTGATACAATGAACAAAGAATATAAATGATAGCTATATAAAAACCTTCTGCTTTCTTGGGAGTTTCATTTGGTGCTGTCGCCAAACAAGAACCAAATGAAACTGAGTGCAGGGGTTTTTTTATTTTTGTAGAATTTTCTAAATAGGCAGTTTGTTCTGCTATTTAAGACATGGTATCATATTTTATGAAATATCCTTGATACGAATTGTCTTTGAATAATATTATAACAAAACTTTCCTTCAAATAAAATAGAGAATTAGGGGGCAGGACATGCAGTTGCAAATCAGCGTCCTTGTAAATAAAGAAATAAATGAAGTGATTAGTCGTTTAGCGAAAAGAATGGGGACGAGCAAACGAAATATAATTTCCCTTGCTTTATCTAATATATTAAAAGGTGAGATTACCAGAAAAAAAGTAGATCAAATTAAGATGGATATTCATGGTTTGACTCATGCCACAAACATTACCGTAAACCAACAGTTTAAAGACCGATTAGATCAGCTCGATCACTTTGGATTATCAAGAAGAAGGTTTTTCGGTTTATTAGTCTGTGATTACTTCTACAAACATTCCCATGAGTTTTTAGGGGAGGATATATTAAAAGAGGATGCAACAATTTATAGTGCAACAAAAGCTAATGTTCAAATAACAATTGATAAAACAATCAAAAATAAACTTATGAAATATTGTACTGAAAATGCAATATCATTAAATAGTCTGATCGCTCATTATGTAATGAACAAAACATTAACTGTAAAATCTTTTCATACAACTAATAAAGATTTTTTACATCTAACATTTGGGGAAGAAGTAAAAGAACAAATCCAAGATAATGCTGAAGAAATGAACATGAGTGAGCGATATTATTTAAATTTAATAATGGCACAAATCAGCATTGATTTGGGACTTTAAAAAACAGTAAGAATTTGCTGTTTTTTATTTACAAAATAATTCATACTTGATATGATGTTATTAAGGATGAAACCAAAAAAAGAAAGGAGAGAAATCAATGGGCCAAAGCGAACGTAGCACCATTATTGAGTGGCTTTATGTCATTACAGGGACACCTCGTTCGTTCTGGAAGAATTATGATAGTGATGTTCTCGATCGGTTGTTTGTGAAAACGATAGAGGATCATCAAGCTGTGTGATAGACTCGAATTGGATATAACTGGAGGTGAATATCATGGTAAAACTGTCATTTGAAACCTTCATGGGTGAGAAAATCCTCACAGATCGTAAGAGAGAAAAGGGCATTTTATATAAGGACTTTCAGTCACTTCCGGAAACCCAAAAGGAACATTGGGCTCATACTTACGGCAAGCCGGTGCCATCCCTTAGAAAAAAGGTGATGCAAAATCGGTCTGAAACTGGAATCGATATCAGTAAATACAAACTGGAAAGACACATGCTGAACAATGGGGCCTCATTAAAAGAAGTTAAAGCGCTGGAAAATGTCTCTATGCCCGATTTGACAGAACAAGTATTGAAGATGAAACGAGGGGCATCCGAAGTTCAATTTGCCGGAAATGCTATGTTGGAAGGTATGTTTGATTTATTTGGAGTCAACCAACATAAAGCTTTGGAAAGATACCAGTCACAAATACATGAGATTGAAACCGAGGAAGGTAATCAACAAAGAAGGAAAACTCAACAAATTAACCGAGCTTTTGACGAAGGAAGACACCCGTAAGAGGTTGGAAGATTACCAATCTAATACAAAAGAACAAAGAACAACACTTTCAATCAGGCGGATTAAGGAGGATGACGAATGATAGAACAAAAGATAGATAGTGCTTTACTAACGATTCAAGGCGTTTTGACAGGGTTAGTGGTCAGTGTGGGCATAGTCGTCAGTCTTTATATCATCGTGACGAGTATGCACAAGTTGAAGAATCCACAAGAGAAAGATGAAGTGTTTCGTTCCATCGGTCGAGTGATGGGGGCAGTTGCTTTAGGGGCTGCGATTATATGGGTTGCTCCGTGGGTCTACAATCTCTTTACGTAAGAAGGTGTTTGTATGGAAGAACCGCAAGAAAAAGTTTTTATTTTTCCTGAAGAAGTCGAATCAGACTACAACATTATTACAGGTATTTCTTTAAAGAACTTTGTGACTAAAGTGTTGCCTTTCGCTTTGATCGGTGTGGGTATTGTGTTAATTCCCCCGTACCCACTCTGGTTGTTAATTATCAGGGGGGTTATAGGTTTAATTGTTGGCTCTATTGGATTCGCTCTTGTCTTGATGAAACCTATACGAGAACGTATGAATATCACACTTCTGCAATGGCTGAAATATCAGCAAGACTATAAGAATCGTCAAAAGCTATTCTATACCAAAACAAAACCGAGAAATCATTTTCTTGAATGAAGGATGAAAAGCAATGTTTCTTCAGAAAAACAAAGCGAGTAAAAATAAGCCTTATGATATGTCTTTGCATGAAAGAGAGCAGCAAAGGCAAACCCAAGTGCAACAATCGATTCAAGACATGTCCTTAATTAAAGCGCAGTATCTTGAATACATCGTTTTAAATAATAATCATTTAGTTGCGGCCATGTCCGCAACAGGCATTAATATGGAACTCTTCAATACTGTTGAACAGGCAAATGTATTTGATGATTATGCAGCGTTTCTCACCAGTCACTTTTCGGGAGATACAACGAATACATCCTTACAGACATTGGATATGACTGTTCCTGTCAATTTTGTGCCGTACATTCTGGCTTGGAAAAAACGGTATATTGAAGCAGAAGAACGAGGAGACACCGTTAAGCAAAACTTGATTGCTTCTTATATTGAACATTTTGAGCGATTCAATGACACATCGGAAATGACAACAAAAGAACACCTTATTGTCATCAGCGAGAAAATGAAAGATCAATCGCTAGAATCGTTGGAAATGGCAAGTAAAAATCTGGATGAGAAAACGGCTGAATTGAAACGATCACTAGAAAATACGTTTTCGAACTACGACTTAGTTGTACGAAAATTAAGTGCCGATGAATACAAAAACATTCTGTATTGGTTTATGAACTTTAACCACAGATAATCAACACAGAAGGAGGGAGAGATAATATGTCAGCTATTCGATCATTACTGTTCCCTTTTGCAAAACCGAAAAAGCGTGAAAGCGTTGAGGAAGATATTCAAATCGATGATTCCCTGTCTTCAGATGAAATTGATAACGTACTAGATACACACACGCTAGATGAAATCTATCCCTTTTCGTGGGAAGAAAAAACAGAACATATTGAAGCAGGAAGTAACTACATTCGAGTAATAGCAATAACAGGCTATCCTAATCAGCGAAGTGGAAACTGGTTAAATGACTTAAAAAGAAAAAGGGGAAATATCACCATTTCACAGCACTTGGAATCAGCCGATGATTCCAGGATGGTTCACCATTACAATGAATCCATTAAAAACAAGCAAGTGGAAATGGAAAAAAGCGTTGACCCGTATCTGAAGAAACAGTTAAAAAAGCAGATTGAATCTGCCAATCTTCAACTGGACAAATATTTAAATGCCGAAACGACTTACATTAAACAACATACGTATCTGTTTCTTCAAGCTAATAGTTTAACAGAATTAGATAACTTGAATGACTCAGTAGTGAGAACGTTGACAAGGTTAAGGCTGCAACAACTCACACCAACGAAAGCCATGTATCACGCTTTCTGGTCCTCGTTGCCGATCGAACAAAACTTGTTGACCGATTATACATCCCGATTAAGTAACACGGAGGCTGCATCCTCCTTTATGCCGTTTGACGATGCAGAAATATTGGAGCTAACCCCTACGGCTCAAGTGGAAGGGGTCAATCGGGAAACAGGGTCGTTAATCGCTGTAGACTACCTTGACCGTAACAAGACATTAAACCAAAACATGACGATTATTGGGACATCGGGTGTTGGAAAAACCACCTATATGACGCAAAAGATCATGCGCCTATTTGCTATGGGAAATCGCATCTTCATCATTGACCCTGAAAATGAGTATTCAAGCATTGTCAGCAAATTAGGGGGGCAGGTTATTAACCTTTCTTCTAATTCGGAAACGAAGATTAATCCGTTTCAAATCTTTAGTTCGGATACAGGCAGCGATGAAGTCAATGAAACAATTGAAATGATTGTGAAGAATAAAATTCAACGATTGAAAGCGTTTTTCAATGTATTAAAACCTGATCTATCAAAAGTGGAAAAGGCGCTTCTGGACAAAGTCATCAGAGATACTTACGATGCAAAAGAAATTTTTCAATACAAAATGATCGAAGAGGTCCCGTCAGAGGGATTCCCGACATTAAGTGATTTATATGAACAGCTACAAATATTAAGGCAAAAGGATATCGAGCGTTTTGAACGATTACAAGACTTTTTCTACATCCTAGAAAGTTACTGTTCAGGTTCGAACACCATATTCGATGGTCATACCAATGTGAATCTGAACGATCAGCTCGTCAGTTTCAATTTAAAGCGACTGCAAAATGAACACGATGTTCAAGCTGCAGCTTATCTCAATACGTTTTCGTTTTTGTGGGATGAAGTAACCAAAAATCGAGATGAAGCCGTTTATTGTTTCATTGATGAGTTTCACTTTCTTTCCAAAAACCCTGATTCGATGGAATTTTTCTATTCGGCTTACAAGCGATTTAGAAAATATAATGCAGGGGCAATAGCCGGTACACAGCAGATTCAGGACGTATTAGATGCTGCTAATGATTTAGGGGCTGCTGTTATTGAAAACAGCTTTACCAAAGTCTTTTTTGGACTTGATAATGTCGGGGTAGAAGAAGTCACTAGCCGATTAAAAGAAAATTTCTCGAAGGAAGAAAAAAGGTTGTTGAGTGCCAAAAGGCAAGGGGAAGCCCTCTTTATCCACGGGTCAAACCGAGCCTTTATGAAGGTGCAATTGACACAAGAAGAATTGCGCTTATGGGATCAAGCAAGGTACGAAAAAGAGTATGATCTACCGGCTGTCGATGAGCCTGACTATACGGAGAATATCAGAATTTCAAACGCAGAAATCGAAGAATCCAAAGAACATGTTATGTCATAAACGAAAGGGAGGGTGAAGCCTTGAAAATTGCGAATTTTGGTGAAGGAAATATTAAAATTGCCAAAGATCAGGCGGTTGTACAACTAATCGAAAACGGAGAAGCTGAGGAAATCAATTTAGATAGTCTACAACACGCTCATAATCAAGAGCCGGATACACTTCATCTTCAACAGGCAACGATGGAAAAGGGCAGGGTGCAGTTGACGTACGATATTCCCGACCAGTTTATATCTCTTGAACAATTAAAAAAGGAAACCTTACCTGTTCGAATAGCAGCGATTAAATCAGTTTTAGAAATTGACCCTTTAAGCCGTAAATATACCTATTCGCTGCATCCAAGTACCGTTTTCTTTCGCCCGATGACCAGTGTTCGCTTTACCTATGTGGATGTTATAAATAAAGGCGCACTTGGAGAACACGAAGCTATCGACCAATATAAAGCCCTAGCGTATGCGCTTATCTCCTGTCAGTCTTATGAAGCCTTTTTGCGACACGGGATGAAAGCCTATAAGCAGAAAAAGTTAGTTTTTAAAAAGAGGGAACAAGAGCAAGTCATTAAGTTACTTAAAACCATTGAGGAATCTGAAAACCTTTCCGAACTAAAAGCCGACCTACAACAAAGCTACGAATACACCCAATATCAATACTTCCAAGACATTGCATCTATTGAGAAAAGATTAAAGAATCGTTTCTATGCGGTTGTCGTTTGTTCGCTTGTCGCTTTGTTGTTAGGGGTGACAGGGGCTTACACGTTAACCAACGCCCAAAGTAAAGCCATTGCTCAAGAGTATAGTGAAAAATTAGAACAGAAGGAATTACAAATTGAAAAAATCCAAGCTGTTCACGATCAGGACTATAAGCAAGTGGTAGACATTATGAAAAGGGCAGGCAAAAGCGAAAAAGAGATTGCTGCTTTTCTCATCAAAAAAGAACAATACCAACTTGCCCTGGATACGAACCCGACAAATAAAACCGTAGAAAACGTTGTATCAACTATGTATGAACAAGAGAAAAAGGAAAAAATACTTGATTTAAAACTAGAGGAAAATCAACGTTTGTCTGATGCAAAAGCTGTTGTGGCTTATAACAAATCAGTGTTAGATAGCCGTAAGAGTTTTATTGAGGATGCAACACTAGCCCATCGAATGGGAAAAGCATTCATAGAAAACGGCGATTTACACTCTGCGGAATATTTGGCCAATCAATTTGATGATAAGGAATTAACGAAGTTAATTGAAGAAAAGAGACAAGAAAACGAACGGCTTAAAAAAATCGAAGGAATTGAGAAGCAAATTGATGATCTGAAAAAGCAAATAGAGGATACGGACGATGAAAAGGAAAAGGAAAAATTGAACGAAGAACTGAAGAAAGCTGAAAAGAGATTAGAAGAATTGAAGAAATAGAGCAGGGAGGAAGTGAACATGTCTGCTGTTGCTACAGTCAAAGGAGCAATGATCGCTAAAAAGCACTGGAAAAAAGCCGTGTATGCATTTTTGATTTTAATCCTGCTTCTAGCTTCAGCCGCATTGGGTTTAAAGAGTGAACAGCAACCCAATTATGGAAACGTTGGAACGATTCACGGAAAGGCACAAGTTCCGGATTATATTGCCAAATGGAGACCTCTCTTAGAAACGTATACAGAAAAGTATGGAGTAGCCGAATATACAGAGTTTTTATTAGCTTTGATGGCTCAAGAACTTGGAGCTTCTGACACATTGGATATTATGCAAGCATCAGAGAGCTTGGGATTACCACCCAATACAATACAAGATCCAATAAGAAGTGTTCAAGTGGGAGTACAATATTTTGCTGATTTACTTCAAAGAGGTGAAGAAGCAGGAGTCGATTTCAAAACAATTGTGCAAAGCTATAATTTCGGTGTTGGCTATATCGACTTCATCGCTGAACATGGAGGAAAGCATACACCGGAGTTAGCCAAAACATTCGCCCAACAACAAGCAAAACGCTTGGGTTGGGATGATTACGGCGACCCACAATATTTAGTCCATGTCATGGAGAATTTAACAGGCGGCAACAATCAAGGCAACACCAACATAAAAATGGCTGATAATGCTACTCTGCAAAATATTCTTGACAACATGGTTAGGTTCGAAGGAGACCCTTACGTGTGGGCAGGGGCAAGCCCATCGGTCGGCTTTGATTGTTCTGGTCTAATGATGTGGGCGTTTGGGCAGGCAGGCATCAATATTCCTCGTACAGCACAAACCCAATACGTTGCTAGCATGAAGATTCCACCCGGGCAAGCGCAAGTAGGGGACTTGGTTTTCTTTACGGGAACCTATGAAACGCAAAAACATATTACGCATGTTGGTATTTATGTCGGTAATGGGAAAATGTTCAATGCAAACGGTTCAGGTATCGAGTTTTCAAATTTAAACAGCAGCTACTGGTCAAAACATTTTGTTGGGTTTGGTAGAATTGCAAATTTTTAAAGTTAAAATTAAATTCAACAATAATATCTACATTAGGTTTAATAATAAAGTTAGGTTTAGTACTTAACTTAGTATTAAAACTAATACATAAGTTAACACTAAATATAACACTAAAACCAATATTAATGGGGTTGAGATAAGGTGAAACAATACTTCATTATAGGAGCGTTGATTCTCTCAAATGTTATTTTCTTATTGCTCTATATCGGTGCGTTAAGTACCGATCATCAAGCATCAGCGAATGAAAAAGAGGAAAGAGAAATTACAAAAGGGGAGAAACAAGGTAAGACAGAAAAGGGTTCTGAAGAATCCCTATCACAAGACAAAGAGAAGTTCATTAAGGATACATTTAAAACGCTTTTCGATTATGGAAATGAAGATTATTTAACACGATTTGAAGTCGTAAAAGGAGAAGTTAGTAAAGACGTTATTCAAACTTTAAATGGCATGGGTGGGGGAGAAGTTCCGAAGGTTAAATTTCAGAATAACGTCAAAGGAATCAAGGTTTATGTTGCTTCTTCTCCACCAGATAAAGAAAACACAAAGGATGTCCTTGTTTATATGACGAGTTCTTACGAAATCGAGGGCAGCACACCGAGTGAACGGCATCAGCTTTTCCGAGCAGGTGTGAAAACAAAAAATGATGGCTATATCATCACAGCCCTTGAATCATACGGGTATATCCAACCTGTCAGCCAAAGTTAAGGGGGAGTTTAAAATGATAAAGCAAAAGATATTGGTTTTCGTTCTTTGCTTTTTATTCCTTTTTGAGATCACCATGCAAATCGGACACCTGCTTCCTTTCATTGCTGAAAACATGGGGAATCTCAATCTAAACATGATTAAAGATAAAGCTTTCACTATTTTATTGAATCCTTTGGATGTGAATCCAAATCCTCTTTTTTACATGCTGCTGATTGGAAGTATATTTTATTCAGCTTACCTTGCAGTTACATTAGGAAAGGAAAAAGAAGGGTGGGAAGTCGATCCGAACGAACGGTATCATGGTTCAGCTCGCTTTGCTAAACCGAAGGAGATATTTACAGGCAACGAATTTAAAGGAGCAACAAGAAAGGATGTCTTTCATGAATTAATGGAATCAATAGAAACCAAGGGAGGGGACTAAATTGAAAACGAACGGCATCATCTTAGGGGAATTTCAAAAAAATCTCATGATACAGCCAACAGACAGTAGTGCCCCGAATCGTAACCACTTTGTTGTAGGTGGTCCAGGTTCTTATAAAACGCAAAGTTATGTGATGACAAATGTGCTGAATGAACGAGAGTGTTCGATAGTGGTCACCGACCCGAAAGGTGAGGTATATGAGAAGACATCTGAAATCAAGCGCAAACAAGGCTATGATGTTCGTGTCGTCAACTTCAGTAATATGGTTAGCAGTGATCGTTACAATCCCTTTGATTACGTAAAGAAAGATATACATGCAGCAACGGTTGCTAATACCATTGTTGCAGCTAAAAACGACCCGAAGAAAAAGGATATTTGGTATAACTCACAATTAAGTTTACTCAAAGCATTGATTCTTTACTCAATCAATGAAATGAAGCCATCAGAACAGAATATGACAGGGATACTGGACTTTTTGCAGGAATTTGACCCCGAAAGAGACAAAAGCAAGGGTGTAAGTGAACTCGATGAACAGTTTTTAATGCTTGATCGGCGTAACCCTGCCAGACGTGCTTATGAACTCGGTTTTATGAAGTCACAGGAAGAAACCCGTGCAAGCATCGTTATCTCTTTACTTACTACGATTGGCGATTTTGTAGATGATGAGGTTGCTGCTTTTACTTCATTCTCTGACTTTTTTGTGGGGGATGTAGGAAAGCGAAAAATAGTTGTCTATGTAATTATTCCCGTGATGGATAGTACATGGGAAGGGTTGATTAACCTATTTTTTAATCAGATGTTCAATGAACTTTATCGTATCGGTGCAGAGAACAATGCAAAGCTCCCTCAATCTGTTTTTTTTATCTTAGATGAGTTTCCCAATCTTGGGCGATTTGATGACTATGAACGATTTTTAGCCACATGCCGTGGCTATGGTATCGGTGTGGGAACGATTGTTCAAAATATTACTCAGCTACAGGCGATTTACGGTAAAGAAAAATCGGAATCCATTATTGGTAACTGTGCGGTGAAAATCTGTTTGGGGAACGTGAATGAAACAAGTGGTAAATTTTTCATGGAACAAATGGGTAAAGCGACAGTCAAGGTGGAAACAGGGTCAACATCAAAAAGTAGGGGGAAAAGTGAAAGTAACTCCGCATCTGAAAGTTTTAATTACACAGGCAGGAATTTAAAAAACTTGGATGAAATCCTTACCATGCCCGATCACGAATCAATTGTGATTATCGCTGGCAAAAGGCCTGTAATTGCTAATAAAGCATTTCAATATAAATTGTTCCCGGGTATTATCCCCCAATCAAATCAAGACAATAAATTTTTAGTTCGTCAAGTTGATTATGAGAATGAACCGACAGAAGAAGTACTGACAGCGTTTGAAGAAAAAATACAAGCCTTCGATCAAAGTCAGGAACAAAAGAGGGAAGAACAACAAGAGAATCAGATGGATGCTGCCGAAAACTTCTTTAATCAAGAGGCGAACGGATAGGGAGTGTTGACGTTGAAAAAATACTTATTGCCATTGTTAGTAATGACATTGTTACTTGCTGCTTGTGGTGGGGGAGGGTTTAACCCTGAGAAAGCAGCAAAAGAGAGCAAGCAAGCACTGAAGGACTTTTTCTCACTTTATGAGAATGGAGAATCCATTGCAAGTCTCAACAATGGAGAAATCAAAAATGCTGTTGATAAAAAAATGATTGATTATTTCACTGATGATTTCAAAAAGGAGGTCTATCAAGCTATAGATAACCGAAAAGAATATAACAAATCTTATCAAAGTGAATCTGCTTTTTTTCTTAACACAAAAATTAAGGAGAAAAAAACTACTTTTAGGAACATTTATGAAATAACTGATTACCGAATAAACGAGGAACAAAAGCAAGTATTGTTAAGGATAGATGCTACTGAATCTACTTTAAGAGATAGTGCATTGAAAATAGAAATGGTTTTAAAGGATGGGGGATGGAAGATCAATAAGGTTAGTTAAATATGAGGGAGGGAGTTGAGTGTTTAATTTAACGGATAATATAAAGGAATTCTTTGAGAACTTAATTTCGGATGTCTTAGAATCAGCCCTACAATGGTTAGCAAACATAGTTTTTACTCACAAAGGATTGACAGGGTTCTTAAATGAAACGTATCTATTATTTATTAGCTTTGGTGCAGGAGTTATGCTCGTGATTCTTCTATGGAAAATCCTTGAATATACGATTCAAACTAATGCAGGTGCATCCCATCAAGTTGGGTTATCGGATATTCTCCTTCGTGCTGTGCTAGCTTCTGCATTGATACCCATTCTCCCTTTCATTTTAACTTTTCTTGTTAGAGACATAATAACACCCCTTGGAACTTGGATGTTTGGGGAAATGGGAAAGTACACCGCAGAAGGTGTAACGGATTACTTATCAAAAGGAAGTATTGGCGACATCATCGGTGATGGCTTTGTGTTTCTAATCGTTTTAGGGTTTGTAACAGTTGCTATTGTTGCATTTACAATCAAAATATGTATCTATCATGTCGATTTACTGGTTCTGGAATTACTTTCAATTTGGGCTGCTATCTCTGTCTGTTCAGATGAAAACAATTACATGTCGGTTTGGTGGCGTGAAGTTTTATCGCAGCTAACAACAATTATTGTACAAATGGCGTTGATGGTTGCCATAACAGAAATTTTAACAAGTGACAGCTTTACATGGTGGAAATTCATGTTGCTAATTGGCATGTGTGTGTTAATCATTCGCGGACCATCTGTTCTCCGTCATATGTGGTATGGAACAGGTTCTTCCAGAACCATGATCAATGGGGGGAAAATGGCTACTCGCTTTGCCATGGTTAGAGGGCGAACAAGATAATGATAATGGATTTTTTGGAGAGTACAATTGGTCCATATAATGTATTTACTTATCTATTTTTGGCAGTGGTTAGCTTTTACGTGACTCTTAACGTAAAAAGACAAATTAGAATGATAAAAGAAGACAATGAAGCGAATCAAACATGGAATAAGTTTAAACAAAAGAACCGTGAGATGTTTACTAAAAAGAATTTTGTAATGGTAAAAAAATATTACCTTAAAAAATTCAAGAATTATTTTTTAAATAAAAAATAACAAAGGAGAGATGCACGATGAATCAAAGAATTATGAATGAAGCTATGGAGCAGCACGGTCAGGAATTAATGAACGTCATTAACCGCCAGTTGGAAGCAAAAGATAACGGTCAATCTTTATTAAGTGAAAATCAAGTTGAATCTATGCTAGATAAGCATTTCGAGAAAGTTGAGAGTTTGCTTGAATCCTATACACAACAGCAGCAACAAAATAAAGGGGTTTCCGTATCAGAATGGATTCAAGATTTTCAAGAGAAATTAAAAGAACTGGCCAATGAATTTGCCAAAAAGTTTAAGGCAAAGGTTTTGGAATCGAAGAATAATGTTGCTGAAAAAACCCGAGGAAAAGTCGAAGACGTACAAGAGAAGGTTAATGAGAAAGTAGACCATGTTAAAGAGCTTGCTCAAAGCAAGATCGACAATGCTGTTTTAAATTTGAATAATAGAGTGAAAGAAATAACTCAAAAGGTAGAAGATCACCTTAACCAGAAGGAAGACGTTCCGCCAGAACAAAGTCAAACAAATAATGACGAACAAACATCTAAGGCTTCGGAAATTGAAGATTTAAAAGAAGAGATCAAGAATTTAAAAAAAGAAAATGAAAATCTCTCTAAAAATAATAAAGGCCTTCAAGGTAAAATGGATAAGGTTCAGCAATTTTTTAATGAAGATCAAGATGCACGGCAAAGTTTAAACAAGTTTTTAACAGGCAATGAGGCGAAACAGGAAAAACAGCAGGATAGGAAAGAAGAAGTGACGGAGGAAGCCAAGCAAGGTATCAAATTGTAATAGAAGGGGTGCTACCCCTTCTTCATTATTTTACTGTCGAGTGACAATAAAGATGTTTCCGTTACAATAAAAATGTTCCGCAATAGACAGTTTGTTGAATAAGTAACCAAAGTAGGTGAGTGTATGTGGGAAGGATAGCAGAGAAAAATAGAAAGTTCATAACCAAATCGGGATATGGTTAAATCGCTTTCAAAAATTTATCAACTCTATACGTTGTCCGAATTGCCACTAGCTAATGTTCATATATTGCTTGATCACTTTTTATGGGCTTGGACAGAATATGATGGAAAATATAAAGGTTGTACATGGTGGTCTGAGAAAGCTTATGAACAATATGTTAAAAGAAAAAAGACAGAATGAAAGGACATGACCATGTTGTACCTCGTGATGTAATTAGACGAGAAATATTAAAAATGCTGGGTAACAAAAGTAGTGATGAACAATTGTATGAATTTCTTGATAAGAATCTCATCGGATGTGTGATAACAAAAGAAGAAGATAATATGTTGAATAGATTAGGTTTAAGAGATGTATTGGGTTGCACTTTAGATAACCATACGACTTGGAAAAGATACGAAGTTGCTAGAATATCAAGGAAAAAAGTTAAATGGTAAAATGAAAGAGTATTTTTAATAAAGTTTTGTTATTCCGGAAAAGAGGCGCGATTGTTGAGCAACACAGGTAAAAAATAATCAAACTTTTTTATAAAAACAAAATTGAAATCTGTCGGGAAGAAGCCATTTTGAAAAAACGATCGAAAATGGCTTCTTTTTATTTACCATAAAATGTGGGTTTTTGAGGTGTTTACTTTGCATTAACTTTATAATTTAGCTTCAATTCTTTAATGATTTTCTCTACAACTTGTACAATCTTTTTATTAAAGCTGATTTCTCCGTACTTCGTTTGTTGTTCAATTTGCTCATTTAATTCTCCTGTTAGATCTAATGTAATGTTGTAATTGAAATTTACAGCAGAAATATGTAATCGCTGGTTTTCATCATCCATTACTGCGTACACTTCTTCAAAGTCAGTAATAAAGAATTCAAATAATTTTGCTTTCATACCTATTAATACCCCTTCGCATTTTTGTTCCAGTTCAACCACGTTTTAAACAACATTGTTGTGACTAGATACGCTCTATTATATTTTTCGTCTCCTAAATACTTCTAGCCTTCCTTAGTGTCATCCTCTTTTTTGTCGATTCTTCCATTCTTGCAGCAAGATTTTGAATATAGGATTCTGTTAATTTGTGTGGGATGTATCCAATCCGTTCACGTATCAGATTTTCTAGGACAAAGCACTTTCTTGTCCAGTAATCATACATATCATAGGTGTAACGTTCACCGTTTTGAAACTCATCAGCACCCGTTTTCATGGCTTGAATAAACGTATGACGAGCATGGTAGGTGTCTGATCGCTCTTTACGAGCGATTTTGAGCATGAACATAAGTTCAATAGTTGTATAGGTCATTAATTCAGGTGTGGACTTCTCTGCATCAATATTGGATGGTTGGGATTCCGGCAAGAAGTTTTTGCGCTTGCCGTCATGTTGTACATCCGTCTTTCCAATTTTCATTTCACAAAAATCACAGTAGTAATGTTGTTCGTAGGGTTCAACCGGACTTCCGCAGTAACAGCACGTTTTCATCATAACAAAACTCCTTTTTATTGTAGTAGAAAAATTTAATTTGCTTTAGATTTGTGCAATGTTCGTCTTTCCATCTCAATTTTGTTGTTTTTGTCCAGGAATACTAGAACAATTTCATTCAAAAAGACGAACGATATTTTGTCCTGGTTGATTGACCAAGTTCCGAATAAGCGAACAATGTTTTTTGGCCATAATTCCGGGAGATAAAAAAACTGAATGTTTATTGCTTTTCTAGGGTTATATCACAGTCACCACATTTTACATTCACTTCTTGTTTTGATGACCGCATAATAAGCCCGCAGCCAGAACAAACCCACTTGTAGGATGATGGTTTACCTGCCGATGACGTTTCCCTCCCTGATTGGGCTTCGGCTTCTTCTGCTGATTGACCGTTTTCTAAGGCATTAAAGTACATAGAACCACGCCGTGAGATGGTAAATACATCAGCGTTTATATTCATGTTTGAAATTTCATACTTTGCTTTTTGCCCCAACCTTGCATAAGTCCAACCGTGAGTAGGGTCGGGTTTGTCGCTTTGATATTCAAATCCAATTTCTAGCACTTTCTTTTTAAAATGTTTATTATGGTACGTCCCTTTACGGCTACAATCCTGAATGTCATTAACTTTGTGATAAAGATGTACCATTTCATGAAGCAAGGTGTCCATCGTTTCGTGAAAGTCCAAATCAAGGAACTCTGCTGATAAGTTGATTTCATACATTTTGGTTTTGCCTTCTTTATCTCCCCATACGGGTACAACCGTACACCATCCCATCGATTTCCGTTTGTGTCCTGATGATTGTATGGTGATTGCCGGAGTCGGCAACTCATCATTGAAATAGTGTTTATTGAATAAGTAAAAGGCATTGTGCAGCTCCTGCGTAATTTTATCTATATTGACCTCATGAATTTCAGGCATTTGGTTCAACCTCCATTTTTGAACCATATGGTTCAATTTTATACTTCATTATATCAGAAGGAGGAAGATGAATCCCCCTTCCTTATCTAGTGTTTTAGCTGGTCTACAGTTTAGGCCCATAGCTTCGGGTTTTTATAGAACGTCTATCTTCCTTTTCTTGCTCTTTTTCCTTCTCCACTTGTTCTGATATTCCACATAAAACTACGTACACACTACGCAATCCCTGTACTGTCTCCTCAACACCCTTGTATTTAAGGGAAATGACCCTGACTACTGATTGATCAGAGAAACCCCCGTTATCCTCGATCAAATGAAGATTAATTAACATGGTGTAATGGGGATAAACCCAATCGTCTCCTTGTTTAATATAGATGGGGAAACTTTTATCCAAAAAATCAATCTCACCTTCACGGTTGGTGATGTCCCTAAGCTCATTCATTGTAAGGATAGGCTTGTGTTTAAACACTTCTCTCTCTAAAACAGCTAGGGAAACATTTTTCCCAACAAGTGGTTTTAATGTTTTTGCGACCGCTTTAACTCTTTCAGGAACCTCGGCCTTCGCTATAACCTTCGAATTTTCATCTGGAACCACTACTGGATTAACGAATTCATTCTTCATGATATTCACTCCTATTTTTAAATTCTTCCTTTTCTCTTTGCATGTTTTTACTCCTTTCCTTTTGCATCCGAAACGGATGGTTCCCCAAAGGGAATTATTTCTGCCCTTTTGACATGGAGAACGAATCTGGAGCATAGACAGCAGCGCAAGGGTTTCCGCACAAAAAAGTTTTCGCTTCCGCTTTTACTTATTAAAAGCGAAAAGTTTTTTTGCCCCTTGCGCTGCTAGCTCGTTCACTTAGAAAAAATAGGTAGGGCATACGGGACCCGACCTGTTTTTTTCTTAGTGGACTTGCGAGTGATACGATTCGGAATGCAAAAGGGACAGAAATGCTGAAGCAAAAATAAAAAGCAGACGTCAAGTCTGCTTATCGTATCTAACGCAACCTTGAAGTCCTGCTTTTTGACTTCAAGGTGTGCCCTCTTCGATTTTGCTATCAATGCCGACTCGTTCACCCCTTAAAAAATTGACAGTCCGTAGTTATCGCTAATTTTAGGGAGAAGCGACACGTACAGAATGACGGAAAGCGTTCTTTGCTTTTCGGTCAGTCTGTACGTGCAGTAGGCCAACTAGAACTGAATTAATATAAGTTCTTCCCACATCATGTAATAGGGTATTATTTTTTCTTTGCCAATTCATCCCTGTCTAATGCTCTAGGTGGTTCCTCCATCCATCCATTTTTGATCATGATGTTTGCCCCATCCTCTGCTAATTTCTGTATTTCTAAGGACAATTTGTTATACGTTTGTGAAACCTAGTTTTGCTGCTTTTGATGCTCCATAAAGTGCATCTCAACTGCCTTCTAACCCGGAAATAGGGATTTGTTCACAATAACATTTTGATGCTCATCGTCCAGAACTAACCTTCCGAATTCTTGTGAAAAAGGGTGTTTTTGTCCCCCGTGTTCTTGATTAGTAGTTTATCCAGGTTAGGATTTGAAAATTTTGAAGTATGGTTCTCCATTCTGATGGTTAAGCTTTTATTTGTCTTAGTGGTGGGCGTAAACTACGAGGAATTGAAATAAGTCCTGGGTTTGCACTTTTTTCGAACCGCAGTATGGTATGAAAAAGGTCACCTATCGATGCCAAGCATACCAACATCTATTAAAATCGATAGGTGATTAGAGCGAAAGAGTATTCAATAATAACGGGTGATGCAATGCCTTACCAAGGAGTGATACTACCCCTGGGAGGTTACTGAGAACTGCCCCTACGGTATCAACGTTCTTAGATGTTAAATCTTGTTCCTTTAATACCTTTTCTCTCTTAGGTTCAACCTTATCCAATTGAAGGGAAGTTAGGATTGAACCATTTTTTTGATCAATAATCTTTAACTTTCCATCTTTTATTTCTTTACTTACCTTTCTATTCAAGGGTTTTGTATAGGATAGTCTTTCGGGGACCTTATACTTTACACCATCAACTATAAACGTGGTTCCTTCGGGAATAGTAGAAGTTTGAAAATTTTTGAATCCATAGTCTAGTAGTTTTGTAGTATCGTTATAAGCCCCTCTTTGGAAATTGCTATTTAGAGTGATTACTATTAAGCTTATGTTTTCTCTTTCTGCGGTAGTTGCTAAAGTAAATCCTGATTGGTTAACAAATCCTGTCTTTCCACCAGTTACTCCTTTATATGGATTTTGCCTCATTAATTTATGATGAGTATAAAGGGTAGTATCCCATGATTCGCCGTTCCATTTTAGTTTCTTTGTGCCAAATATTTCTCTAAACACTTCATTCTTCATTGCATACTGTGTAATTTTAGCTAAATCCTTCGCTGTAGTTACATGTTGAGCATCAAAAAGACCGTGTGGATTTACAAAATTGGTATTTTTAACGTCAATGACGTTTTCTAAATATTGGTTGAGCTCAGTGGAGAAACGCTTTACACTCCCACTCAAGTGTTCCGCAATCGCAACACCCGCATCATTACCGGAATTAATCAGCAGCCCTTGAAGCAACTTTTTTAGGGTAACTTGTTCTCCTTTCTCCAAATAGACTTTTGTGCCCACCGTGTTTCTTGCATTTTCACTAACGGTGACAACGTCATCCAAATCACCCGTTTCTATCGCATAGATAGCTGTTGCAATTTTGGTTAGACTAGCCGGATACATTTTTTTATTGGCATTTTTTTCGTAGAGCACTTCGCCCGTCTCTGAGTCTATCATGATAGCAGATTTGCTCATTAAATTTGGCTGGAATTTATCTGATGCACCAAAAGCTGTGGAAACAATTGATACATTCATGATAACCATCATGGCTACAATTAATGTGATTCTTTTCATGTTAATACCCCTGTCCAAAGTTTTTCTGTACCACAAAGTTACTTAACTAGATAAAAATGCTAGTTTTGAATGTATCAAGCTTTATGGTTCCTCAATAAGTATTAAGGTTGCTAGATTACATAATATCACTACCTATAATTAGAGTGTATAGATTAAATGATTGTAATGAATACTTAAAATCATTAACCCTTTTGTAATAAATCTGGCGAATGTTTCCACTATCATGATGGTCACTTTATGTTTTCTCTAAACAACTTACACATAATCCCAATTCGTTAAGGGATAAGACGAGCAAGGGTGATCCTATAATATGGCCGTTCCATCGTTAAATAATGGTTTTCCCTTCGGTAGTTGAATCAGTAGCATAAAAAAGAGGCTGTTGGGATCATCTCAACAGCCTGTGGCTTTAGTAGGGTTTAATTAGTGGTCCTAAGAGTTAGAGACATATATTTTTTCAATTTTATATCCTTTCCCCTCAATCTTAAACTGTAAATAAAGTGAGATGGTAAGGATACTTTCTCTTGAATGTTTTCTTTTAAAGAGGTTATTTTGGCTCAGCTTAATGTTAAATATAAATAGATCCCCCCAATTCCTACCATACCCACAATAAGGCTATACGTCCATGAGGATTGTTGTATAGACTCTTTAAAAATCTCCTGTATGGCAACCATGAAAATAATGGAAATCGTTATATTTACAATGAAGGCTAACAAAAAAGGGAAACTAATATCGATAAATTGTCCCAATAGAGAACCTATGATGATGGGGAGCGTAACAACCATTGTACACAACATCCAGGTTAGAATCCCAAACCCCGATAAAAATAAGGGTGTGAATATGATAATCCCCTCGGGAATGTTATGTAAAAGGAGAGTTAGCACCATGGCACCAGCTAACTCTGTTCCTATATTTGAACCAAGTACAAATCCCATTGGAAAATTATGAACAGAAATACTAATGGTTAAGATAATACCTGTTCGAACAAAGATATCTTTTTGAGGGCTTCGGGTAATGATTGTAACCTTATCAATAGAGTGATGAATATACCGAAAAAGAGTGATTCCAGCAATGGCCCCTACAAAAAACACCCCCCATCCGCCCAGGCGGAGGCTTTCAGGAATCATTTCAAAAGCTAACAATCCAATGATAAGGCCCGTGCACAAAGCGTATATAAAGCTTTGTTGAACTCCTTTAAAAATCCAAGCAAAAATTCCGCCGATTCCTATTCCTAATCCAGAGGCAAAAGCCCCCATAATCCATGCTGTTCCCATTCTATCTCTCCATAGTTGTTTTGACATTAATCAGAAGCGTAAAATGAATGTATCCCCCTAATAACTTATTTATGTTTGACGTTGATTTATCATGCGTGTAATATGTTCATATGTTAATGTATACATATGTAGGGGATAACTTCAGAAAGGGAGAGATATTGCTATGAATGATGCAACACAAACCAAAAATAATGGTAAAGCCGTGGTAACGGAGTTACATGATTTTGAGGATAAAGTGGACGACAGGTCCCTAAAAGAACTTGATGAGGAAACATTATTTGTCGTTTCACAAACCTTTAAAGCATTGTGTCATCCAACGAGAATTCGTATTCTCCATTTACTGTTTCAAAATGAATATGCTGTGAACGAAATTGCTGAACATCTAAGCCTAAGTCAATCAACAGTTTCCCATCAGCTGACTTTTCTAAAGAACTTACGGTTAGTAAAATTCCGCAGAGATGGGAAAAGTCTGTATTATTCCCATGATGATGAACATGTTATGAATATGCTAAACCAAACGATTAAGCACGCAAGTCACTGTTAATAAACATTTGAAAATAAGGGATTAACATAGGAGGTATGAGTTTGGGACACGATCATGGTCATGATCATACGCATGGCGCAAACAAAAAAGCTTTAATGATTAGTTTTATTATTATTACTTTGTATATGATTGTGGAGGCCATTGGGGGAATCTTAACCAACAGTCTTGCTCTCTTGGCTGACGCAGGACATATGCTAAGTGACTCCGTATCGTTAGGGGTTGGCCTTTTAGCCTTTATAATGGGAGAAAAAGTAGCCAACTATAGCAAGACTTATGGATACAAACGATTTGAAATCCTAGCCGCCCTCTTCAACGGGGTTACACTCATATTAATTGCATTGTACATTTTCTATGAAGCCTATCAGCGCTTTTCGGATCCGCCTGAAGTTGCTTCTGCTGGAATGCTTACGATAGGTTTTATTGGTCTCCTTGTAAACGTAATTGTTGCGTGGATTTTGATGCGTAAAGGGGATACCAAGGAAAACATAAACTTGCGAGCTGCTTTTCTACATGTATTAGGTGATTTATTAGGATCTGTGGGTGCTGTTATTGCTGCGCTACTCATCATGTTCTTAGGATGGGGGTGGGCCGACCCTCTCGCAAGTGTCATTGTAGCTGTCCTTGTATTAATTAGTGGTTGGCGTGTAGCCAAAGATTCTGTTCACGTCTTAATGGAAGGCACACCTAAAAACGTAAACATTCAAGACGTTACCGACACGATCGAAGCGATTCCCGAGATTCTAGGTATTCACGATCTACACGTATGGAGTATTACAAGTGGGCAAAATGCTCTCTCCTGTCATGCTGTAGTTACGGAGAATTTAACAGTCCAAGAGTGTCAGGAACTATTAAGAAATGTTGAATCCCAACTAAAGGATAAAGATATAGGCCATGTAACGGTCCAAATGGAAACACGTGAGCACCCTCATGATGATTCTCTTTTATGTAAAAATGAAGGTGAAGATCATTCCCACCAACATGACCATTAAATCGTATGCCTCCATTGCTTAGCCTTGGGGGCATTTTTTTGGGGGAAAAAGTGACCTATCTTTCGTTTTTGAACACTTTCAAACAATTATCAGATTTGAAAGCGTTCTTTATTGTTAAGGTGTTATTCTGATTAAGAATTCGTTAAGAAAAAGGGGGCAAGCATGAGTGAAAGGATATTCATTCCATTTATCTAAATTGAAGAAACATGTTAGGTAAATAGACCTTTACGGGTGGATTCATTCACGGGACCAGTTTCTTTAAGTCACGCCAGAAGGAAGGAGGAGTCATAAAAAGATAGGAGTAGATGTCGGTGAAATGGATGCTATTGTTAGAGACTTAAGAAAACTCCTTTTAAAAAAGAAAAGATGAAAGGAAGATTCGATGAATAAAAAACTCTTAGCTTCGTTTATAGTATTAGCATTGATGGTAAGTATGATCCCAATGAATACCATAGAAGCACACTCTGTATTAGAAAATTCCACACCTAAGGATGGTGCAACTCTAGAAGAGCCCGTAGAACGTATCAAATTATCTTTTAACACGAAAATTGAAAAAGGAAGTACGCTGTATGTTCTGAATCAACAGGGAGAAAGTATTGAACCAAACTCAGTTACCGTCAAAGGTAATACTTTGGAAGCTAGTTTTAAAGAAAACCTTGCATCAGGTACATACCAGGTAAAGTGGAAGATCCTTGGGGCCGATGGCCATTTAATTGAAAAACAATATAGCTTTACGATTTCGACGACTCAAGAGGCATCACCTGACACAGAGAATTCAGGCAACTCTGAACAAAAAGAAAAGGCAAATTCAGAAACCGAAAACCCGGATAATTCAGCCTCCAAACAACAAGGGACGGATGGAAAAAATGCTTCACAGCAGGTTAAGAGTGAAAATGAATCCAATCCATCTCCATTCATGTATGAAATGATTATAGTTATACTCATTGCCGGGGCCTTATTATTGTTCTGGATGCTGTTTAGTAAGAAAAGACAATAAGGGTGGGTTCAACATGATAATTGTATTAACGTTAGCTGAAATTTTATTATATATTTCTTTTTCAGTATTAGTCGGGGCACTCATCCTTCTGCTCGTGCCGGATACCCATAAACCACCGATTAACATACCTAAAAAGATACTTTTTATAGCAACAGGGGTTATCCCTCTAGCTGCTTTATTTCCCGTTATTCGAACAACGGCCATCTTTTCGGGAGATCGTGACATGTGGTTCATTTTTAAAAATGTCTTATTCACGTTTGAAGTGGGTCAAGCCTGGGTGTTCATTACCCTTATTTCAGCGCTTCTTATTCGAGTTTTACTACCTAAAAACTTCAAAACTAATCCTATATTGCTTGGTTTAGCTCTACTATTGACATTGTTAATGCTTGTTGGCTACACACGATCCAGTCATGCAGCAACGATTACAGAATGGCAGGGTTTTCTAGCCCATACGTTTCACTTTTTAGCTGTCATAGTGTGGATAGGGATTCTTTTTGTAGCAAGTTGGTTTTCCAAAACAAAGGAGAATTGGTTACGATTCCTTAAATGGTTTACCCCAGTTGCAGTGGTTTGTTTGATTATTGTTTCTGTGGCAGGTTATTTTACGATGAGTATTGATATTAATTCATATGATGATCCTAATGCCTCCATTTTTCAAGAGTATCAGAATAGTTTAACCGTAAACTATGGACAGGCCTTGCTTTTTAAGCATTTATTCATGGTTTCCTTAGTATTATTCGCGATAATTAATGGAATTATTTTTCGAAAAAGGAACAATGATGTATCTTTTAACCCCTTGAAGTGGGCACGATTAGAAAGTATGTATGCTTTGGTTATCTTTGGCCTGACCGCATTCATGGGGCAGTCATGGCCTCCGCATCAAATCTATAGTTTAATAAAATCTTATGGGGCTTCCCCCCTATACACAACTTTTACGCAAAGTGATCTAGTTGAAACCATTCAAAATGCAGAGTCTTTAAGAATATTTAACGTAAGCTTTTCTTTTGGACCCATGAGTCTTCTTTTAGGTATTATGGGCGTGTTATTTACGACGATAACTATTATGGCAGCCGTTAAACGGGAATCGGTAGCCATGACTTCAAGCGCTACCTTACTTATGGTTTTATCATTCTATTTTGCTTTGATGATAGGAATTCAATAATATAAAGGTCTTTTGTCTGTGACAAAAGACCTTGAAACATTAAATATTCTAACTATAAAAAGGAGAATCTATGTTTCATGAAATCAGCTCATAAACTTCCTTATTTTTTTATTGTTATTTACATTGTGTTTTTTTATATTTCCAGTTTCATTACGGGCTTACTATTAGATTCTAAAAACATGATCTTTCTTACTGCACTGGTTGTTATATACTGGTTTACAGCCACTACTCTTATGAGATTGTTTAGTAAACCCCAAAGGTTGAAGCAGCTCCTTCTTAAAACAACCATTAGTGTAGGGGTGATTATGTTAGTTACTTCACTCCAACAAGCGCTTTTTATTAATACCCCTTACAGCTTTAGCTTTTTGTTTTTCGCTATAAGTCTAATCCTATTGTTATTGCTACACACCTTATACTTCAGCTGGAAGTTAACTTCAAATATCCCTGACTAGATCATGTGAAAGAAGAGAATTCCCCTTTATGGCCAATCCATCTTTTTGTCCGGGCAAGTTTGTAGAATGTCTTATGTAAAAGGTTAAAAACGGTAAAAAATGAAGTGAGGGTTGGTTATGACAATTGTATTATTCCTTTTAGCTGGGTTAGCTGAAATTGGTGGTGGGTATCTTATTTGGCTGTGGCTGAGAGAAGGAAAACCTTTTTATTGGGGGATGTTAGGTGGCTTATCCTTAGCTATGTATGGTGTTATAGCTACGTTTCAAACGTTCCCTTCTTTCGGGAGAGTTTATGCGGCCTACGGAGGTGTTTTTATAATATTATCTGTCCTTTGGGGATGGGGTATTGATAAAAAAACGCCTGATTTTTATGACTGGGTAGGTGCAGGTATATGCTTAGTTGGAGTTTCTGTTATGTTGTTTGCCCCACGCCAATAAAAAGGAGGTTATCAAAGTGATTATACAATCAAATATGTCACCCAAAGCTATCGTTGAAGTTTGGGGGAATACAGTCGATGTTTTTAAGAAACACAATATTCCACTAGCTGAAAAAGCTTTAGGGACAATGGTTGAAGCTAATGCGTTGACTCCTTTACTTCAAGAACTCAATGCTATTGTTGGAAGTTCAACGACTACTTGTATAGAAGGTGGCTGACAAATGCCATCTCATAAGGAGTAGGTTACTCCTTTAAATGTACATATTCTAGTTCCACAAAAGGGACGCGATTGCTAAATAACGAAATAATTTTTTAAAACAGCCGCATTCTTTATTGAAAATGCGGCTTTCAGACGTTGAAGGCAAGTAACTTTATTTGCATTGAACAGTTTCTACCAACGTGACAAGACTATCATGCTTTTCTTTTGTTAATTCTTTTATCTTATTAACAATATGGGTAACTTCTTTAACCGTAAGATTTGGGGGAAGTGTAATGGCTACATCTATTATAACCTTACTACCTGAAGTCCTTGCTTTTATGTCTTTCACACTTTCGACTTCATCAATATTGGAAATAGTCTCCTTGTATTTTTGTATGTCATCAGGGTTAATTCCATCTGTTAAAATCAAAGAAGTTTCCTCAAAAATCTCCCATGCTGCCCATAGGATTACAAGACCAATCACAACACCTGTAATCGGATCCAACCAAGAAAGACCTAACTGTGCTCCTAATATTCCAATCCCCGTACCAATACTCACTAAAGCATCGGAAAAGTTGTCTTTCGCAATGGCCTTTAAACCTTGGCTATTGGCTTTAGAAGCTATATTACGATTTATAAAATAAACAATAAACATGAAGGCTCCACTTCCAAAAGCAATCCAAGAAGCTAAGGGGTCTGGGGTAGCGTAATTATTATTAATAATGGAACGAGTTGTATCAAATAAGATTTGAAAACCGATCATAGCAATGACAAATGAGGCTAATAGGGAAGCTACGTTTTCAGCCCGTAAATGTCCATAAGGATGATTATCATCACGCTTTTTCTTAGCTATGTATAACCCAATAATAAGCGCTACAGAGGTGACAATGTCGGTAAGATTATTTAAGCCGTCTGCTAATAACGCAACTGAGGCAGCTTGTAAAGCAATTATAACTTTAATGGCAGCAACCAATAAATAGGCAAATGTACTAAACCATGCTCCAAACCTAGGGCTGTTCAATTTCATGTTTGATCCTCCCCTTACTTCCTTCCCTATATGTTCCACTCAAAAAAATGATTTATTCGGTTTTAACGAGATTACGATCGTTTAATTATTAAAAAATCCCCTTCCAAAAAGGAAAAGGGGATTTATATTTAACCACCATATTTTGACTTCATTAATCGTAAGGAATTTAAAATGACAATAAGCGTGGCTCCCATGTCAGCGAATATTGCCAACCATAGAGTCAACCAACCGGGTATAACTAGTAACAAAGCTATAACTTTTATTCCAAGGGCAAAGGTCACATTTTGTTTAATCACATTTAAAGCTTTCCGGCTTAAGGATATGGTATAAGGAAGCTTATCTAAATCATCAGCCATTAAAGCGATATCGGCTGTTTCTAGGGCTGTATCTGTTCCAGCTCCCCCCATAGCCACACCAACCGTAGCCGTTGCTAAGGCAGGGGCATCATTCACACCGTCTCCCACCATTGCGACATTTCCATGTTGTTCCCGAAGAGACTTAATGGCATCCAGTTTATCTTGGGGCAAGAGTTCAGCTTTCACTTCGGTTATCCCTAACTGTTGACCAATGGCCTTTCCTGTACCTTCATTATCTCCTGTTAACATCACCGTCTTTTTAACACCTAACTTGTGCAGTTTTTGAAGGATGGACGGACTATCCTTGCGAACTTGATCAGCCACAGCTATTAAGCCGTTTATTTCTTGTTCGTTCCCAACCAGCATGACAGTTTTACCCTGTATTTGTAGGTGTTTGACTTGTTGTTGTATTTCGTTTGAAATAGAGCTTAGTTCATGGAATAAAGATGGACTTCCAATATAGTACGTCGTTTGTTTGATGGACGCTTTTGCACCTTTGCCTGTAATGGATTGGAAATCTTCAGCTGTATAGGACTCCGTATTATCCTGTTCAGCCTTACGAATAATTGCTGAAGCAAGGGGGTGTTGTGAATATTCTTCAATAGCAGCTGCAACACCTAACAACTTTTCCTGTTCGATTCCTGATATAGACACTATATCTGTCACTTCAGGGACACCTTCAGTGAGGGTCCCCGTCTTATCAAAAGCCACGACTTTTAAACGCCCGGTTTCCTCTAAATGAATTCCACCTTTAATAAGCACGCCCCTACGTGCAGCATTTCCAATCGCCGTAACAATGGCGACTGGAGTTGAAATAACAAGCGCACAAGGACAACCAACAACTAGAACAGCTAGACCCTGATAAATCCATTCGGACCATACCCCACCCATGAAAAGGGGAGGAATAACACCGACAAGGAAAGCAATCGTTATAATAGCCGGAGTATAGTATTTGGCAAATTTATCGACAAACTGTTGAGACGGTGCCTTTTCAGCTTGTGCTTCCTCAACTAGATGAATGATTTGGGAAATCGTTGTATCTTCTACGTGCTTGGTCACACGAACTTCCAACACACCTTCTTCATTTAACGTTCCGGCAAATACTTCATCTCCAACGTTTTTATGGGCTGGTATGGATTCTCCTGTTATCGCTGATTGATTAATCGACGATTGACCTTTGACGACCTCACCATCCATAGCGATTTTCTGCCCTGGTTTGATAAGCATAACATCATCGATTTGAACATCCTCAACGTCCATTTCCATAACTTCATCGCCACGTCTAATGGTAGCCCTATTGGGGGCGATGTCCATTAAAGATCGAATGGACTGGCGTGCCTTATCCATGGAGTAGCCTTCCAGTGCTTCACTCAAAGCAAATAAGAAAACAACAACAGCACCTTCCCCCCATTCTCCAATAACAGCAGCACCGATAATGGCAATGGTCATTAAGGTTTTCATATCAAATTGAAACTTGGTTAGGTTCTTCAGACCTACCTTGAATAATTCAAAACCCCCAACTAAGATTGCTGTCGCAAACGTGCCAATCGTTATGACGTCATCTTCCCCTAATTGAAACGATAGAACATATCCAATCACAATGAAGAATAAAGAAACCATCGTCATGACATTTCCACGGTTCTTCCAAAAAGGTTCCTTCTTCTCTGGTTGTCGTTGGCGTTCAGGATAAACTTTGATTCCATCAAAGGCTCCTGCCTGTTCCAACTGTTCAACCGATGCATCCCCATGGACTGTTATTTTAGATGCGCCAAAGTTAAGATCGACATCATTAACGGTTTGAATATCGCGTATGTTTTTTTCAAATTTGGCGGCACAATTTGTACAGGATAATCCTTGAAGACGATAAACGTTTTTATGGTCTTCCATTAGAATCACCTTCTTTTGAATGAATCATCGCGATAGACACTAACTGATGGACATGTTCATCAGCTAGAGAATAAAAGACAAGCTTCCCCTCTTTTCGATACTTAGCCAATTTCATATTTCGTAATAATCGTAGATGATGGGAAGCCGTTGCCGTGGTTGAACCAATGATGTTGGCCACATCACACACGCATAGCTCCGTTTCTAATGTTAAAGCATAGGCAATTTTTAAACGTGTGGCATCGGATAATGCCTTAAAAATCAACTCTACACCCTGAACGTTATCCATTTGAGGTTGTATCCGGTTAACGATCTCTTCATCGTAACAAAATGTATCACATGTATCGGGAGACCCAGCGTTCACTATATCTTTACTCATTTTACCACCCTCATTCAAATAATTATTTGATTATTAGTTTATATTTTATGCGTTTACTGCGCATATGTCAACGCGGGTATTTACACCAATTATGTCACTGATTTATTGAGGAGGTTTATCCAGTTGGTCCGTAAACCAAACTTATAAGTAAACACAAAACGCACTTCAAAAAGTTTATAAAGCATGTTAAATTCAGAGACAACGTTTGTTTACATTGTTTTTTGAAAATACCAATTCGGAATTTTTTTCTATGTAAATAGGAAATGGCCGAAAAACAAGGAGATAAAAATATGAAAGTAAAGAATCGATTAAACATACTAGGTTTAACACTGTTCTTGTTTATCTTTTTACCCATTCAAGCATTTGCTCATAACCCAGATGTAAGGGCAACTGGTGAAGGGAATTTATTTCAACAGTACACTTGGTTCGAGATACTAAATCCCATTTTACTTTTGTCTTTAATAGTGGTTTACATTGCTTACCTTAGGACAATGCGTAAAATATCAAAGAAACGTTTAGGAGAACGTAATCTTAGGAAGAAGATATGTTTTCTATTAGGGTTATTAACCATTTATATTACATTAGCAGGCCCTCTTGCTATCTTATCCAACAATCTTGTATTTAGTGCGCATATGCTTCAAACATCTTTGATGTATATTGTCATGCCCCCCCTTATTCTATTAGGTATGCCACAAGGGTTTTATCATTTTTTGGACGAAAAAATATTCAAACCAAAAATTTTACGTATTTTAAAGTCTCCTTTGATTAATTTAATATTATTTAATGCACTTTGGTCCTTTTACCATATACCATCAATCTATGAATACTTTCTGGAGGAATTTATTCTACTGGAGATCTTACATATTGTCTTGAACACATCTGCATTCTTAATGTGGATCCAAGTTTTGGCACCAGAAGGTCAAATTAACGACATGTCCTATTTAAAGAAACTTGGTTATATGTTTGCGAATGGACTGTTAATAACACCAGCCTGTGCTTTAATTATTTTTGGGGGAGATGTAATATATCCTTCTATCTTTGAATCACCCCAACTTTTCCCATGGCTTGGCCCACTACAGGATCAGCGACTAGGGGGTATCATTATGAAGGTCGTTCAGGAGTTTTCCTATGGTACGGCGATAACCTATGTATTCTTTAAATGGGCACGATTGGAGAGAGCGAAGGATGCACAAATTGATGAATTACCAGAGCATTTTGTAAACGAGTAAATTGATTTGTTCCTTTAATAGCTATTTTTCATTTATGAGGCACTCTTTCCCAGAGTGCCTTTTGTTATTTTCGAGATCACATTTCATAATGCTAGATCTTAAAAAGGAATGAGATACTCATCGGTTAACACTAGTTTCCTCTCAACTAGAACATAAGGTTGTAAAATGAAAGATAACATTATGCCAACATTCAAATAATTATTTGAATGGGTATATATTTGGGTGTTAAACTATAATCGGTTCAATTGAAAAAGTTTTAAAGAAGTAGATTTTTTCAAAGAAAGGAGTTCTTTTATGATTGATCCATTTTTTGTGTCTATAACCCTCATGGCTGTAGGTATATCTATTATATACACGATATTCATAGTCATCCTTTTAAAACGAAATAAGAGAAAAAAAGAGAGTGATCGTAGAAAGCCTTAAATGTCATGGAATCGTTATAATCATGCGTAAACCCCAATCAATTTTCATGATAGGGTTGTTCTAAATCTAGCGTATCTTGCTAAAAAATAAACCGTTAAGGAGTGAAGTCCATGTCTAAAAAGAATCCTATGCCTATAATTATGGTGGTTACTTTAGTAATTATAGGGTTGATTACCACCCTTGTTTTATTAAATAACCAAAGCGAAAGTGCAGGAGAAAAAGAAAGCCATACGACAAGTGAATCCCCTTCGATAAAAAACCACCCCACTATGGGAGAGGATAATGCACCTGTACAAATCATTGAATTCGGTGATTATAAATGCCCTGCCTGTAAGAAATGGAGTAAGCGTGTGTATCCGCAATTAAAAGAGGAATTCATTGATACTGGAAAAGCCAATTTTACTTATATTAATACTCCGTTTCATGGAGAAGGATCTAAATTAGCTGCCCAAGCTGGAGAAGCCGTTTACAAACAAAAACCGGAAGCTTTTTGGGATTTTCATAAAGCTCTTTTTGAGGCCCAACCAGACGTAAATCATGATCAAAAATGGTTGTCAGATGAAAAAGTTCTTGAGGTAGCTGAGGAAAGTGTTCCTTCCATAGATCTAACACAAATGAGACAGGATCTTCACTCAGGTGCCATTTCTCAAGAAGTTCAAAACGATACGGATCTGGTCAACGAATATGACGTCCAACAAACTCCAACCATCATGATCAATGGTCAAATCTTAGAAAACCCGTTTGATTACAAAGCAATTACTAGTTTAATCAACCAAAATCTTGATGATAATAATGGATAAGGCTATGGAAAATAAGAAAAACCGTCCGTCTTATCTTCTCTACATGGCTTGGATCATCTCTGTCCTTGCCACCCTTGGCAGTCTCTACTTCAGTGATATTCGGGGGTTTGTTCCTTGTGAGCTCTGTTGGGTTCAGCGAATTTTTATGTATCCGATGAGTATCATCCTTGGCATTGCTACGTTTTTCAATGATCGGAAAGTTATAAAATATGTATTACCTTTATCCATCATCGGAGGACTTGTTTCCATCTTTCATTATATGGAGCAGAAGGTACCTGGGTTTGCTAAAATAAAGCCCTGTACGCAAGGGGTTCCTTGTAGTTCTGAATACATCAATTGGTTTGGCTTTATAACCATTCCCTTTTTAGCTTTACTTGCATTCAGCCTCATTAGTATATTGCTGCTGTCGGTAAGGAAATAATTCGTAGCAAGGGCGATTAGCCAAAACAACTCCACGGGTATTTACAATAGATAACTTAAAAGGCATAGAACCTTTGAATTGTGAGGTTTGTGTATGACAAACATTAAATGTGAATGCGGGCATGTGAATCCAGAGGGAACGGTACTATGTGAAGCCTGTGGTAAGCCTATAGCAAATCAGCATAACTATGGGGTCGATAATCAATCCTTATTAAATATGAGATATGATGGGAGTGCCAGGAGATCCCAAACGTATAATCGCACAATCATCGATAAAGTATGGAATTTCTTTTCGTCAGTTAAAGTTGGAGTGTGGCTTATTGTACTTACCTTAATCGCTTCAGCAGTTGGAACGATATTTCCACAAGAAATGTATATACCTCCTGGTGTTAGTGCCTCAACCCATTACGTTGATCAATATGGTTTAGCAGGACAGATCTATTATCAGTTAGGCTTTCACAATTTATATAGCTCCTGGTGGTATATGCTTTTACTTGCGATGATTGGCATTTCAATCGTTATTGCTAGTATCGATCGGTTTGTACCTCTTTATAAAACACTGAGAATACAAAAACCTAAACGTCATGATCTATTTATGAAAAAGCAAAGAATATTCGGTGTGACGGAATCTAGTTTTGTTGATAGGGAGAAACTGAAGGCTAACTTGGAAAAGAGACATTTTAAGGTTAAGGAGCAAGATGGTCATATCTTGGCAGAGAAAAACCGTTTTTCTAGATGGGGACCTTATGTCAACCACATTGGTTTAATTATCTTTCTACTGGGGACGTTGCTCAGATTCATTCCTGCTCTTTATGTTGATGATTACATTTGGGTCCGAGAGGGTGAGACGGCTGTTATAAACGGTACGGAGGGACAATATTACATCAAGAATGAAAAGTTTATTCTAGAAACATACGACGAGGACGTCGAACGATTTCAGGAGGCCCTTGAAAACAATGGAGGGCCCGTACCGAAGACCTATCAAACGAATGCTGTTATTTATAAAAGAACAGATCCTATTTTAGTCGGCGGAGATCCTGAGCTTGAAAAAATTAAAGAAGATCAAATTCGCGTGAATCATCCCATTAAATTCGGTGGGTTTGCTCTTTATCAGGCAAGCTATCAATTAAATGAATTTAAAGAAATGACGTTCAAGATTCATGATAAAAACAATGAAGATAGCTCTTATGGGCAATTTACTGTGAATTTGTCTGAACCAAAATCGGAATACCAACTCGATAGTGGCTATCGTGTGGTTCTTGATTCTTACTACCCGGAATATGAACTCCAAGACGGTGAACCCGTGTCTGTATCTAAATATCCAAAAAACCCAGCATTTGTATTTAATGTGTATCCACCAGGTGAATCGAAACCAGAGATAAGTTTTGTGGGAATTGGTGTCAATGTTGATGCGACGGGTCAAAATAATTATAAAATAGGCCTAACCGAATTTGATGTACGGGATGTAACCGGACTGACGGTTCGTAAGGATTATACGCTTCCTTTCATTGCGTTAGGTGGAGCCATTTTCATGATTGGCGTCATTCAAGGGATGTACTGGAATCATAGAAGGATATGGATTAAACCAAAGGAAAATGGAGTATGGATCGCGGCCCATACGAACAAGAACTGGTTTGCATTAAAACGTGATATTGAACGAGTGATTGACGGTACGGGGATAGAGTCACCTAAGGATCAACAAGAGATGGATAATTAGCCTCTAAGGGGCCATCAAGGAGGATCTAAAATGGAGTTGACTACAATAAGCAGTAACCTGCTTTATGCTGCTTTTATTATCTATTTAATTGCTACATTTTTCTTCGGAGGAACGATTCGTGATAAAAAAAGGAAGAATGCGGGAACGGCAGGTAACATTGGCATAGTATTGACTATTATAGGTTTCCTTAGTCAAGTCGGCTACTTCTTTACAAGATGGGTTGCGAGTAATCACGTTCCTGTTAGTAATTTGTATGAATTTACAACATTTTTTGGCATGATGCTTGTGCTGGGGTTTATTGTTATATATTTTATTTACCGTATCAACATTCTAGGATTGTTTGCACTGCCTATAGCCCTGCTAATTATAGCTTTTGCGAGTATGTTTTCAAGTGAAATATCCCCACTTGTTCCATCATTGCAATCCCATTGGCTTTATATCCATGTAACAACGGCATCACTTGGGGAAGCTATTTTATCGATTAGTTTTGTCGCAGGATTGATCTTTCTAATCCGCCAAACGGATCAAAGTAAAGGGTCTAAGCATACTTTTTGGTTAGAGAGCGTGATTTATATGCTAGCTGCAGCTTTAGCGTTTATCATCATCTCTTCAACCTTCAATGCGATGAATTACGAAGCCACATTCGAAGCTCCTGTTGAAGGACAAACTGTGGAGATTACTTACCAAATGCCAGCTATAGCTGGGCCAACGGACGGCGAGTTACTGACCGATAATATGACTCCACTTTTTAATGTGCCAGAGTGGATGCGTGGTGTGGATGCAGCTGTTAAATTCAATACCATACTGTGGGCCTTCCTTGGGGGCCTCGTTATTTACTGGCTTGTACGTTTATTTTTAAGAAAGCGCATTGGAGCAGCAATTCAGCCTTTCTTGAAAAAAGTGAACCCAGAACTTGTTGATGAAATATCTTATCGCGCAGTGGCTATCGGG